>CAMLPN010000009.1 GCA_946481965.1 uncultured Neisseriaceae bacterium
AAAGTCTGCCAAATTGGTCACGGGTCATTCCATAGTAAAGCCCTTTCTTGCCTCCACTTCCTGCCATAAATTGAATTAAACCAGTCGCTGAAGATTTAGGATTGCGAATGTTTGGATTAAACGTCCCACCGGTGTCAAAAGAAATGACAGCCGCCAAATCGTTTGGATCAACGCCAATATTTTTAGCAACACGGGCAATTGATTCAGCTTTTTCTTTTGTGAAATTTTTGTTTCTAAAGTTTTGCTGACCTCTATTCTGAACAGGCACAGCTGCTGCGGCCATCATGCCCTTGGACGCTACTTCAGATGATTTTCTTGTCGCCTTCATACGCGCAATAGTAGGTTTTATTTTACCTGACTTAATATCCGCAAAATACGCATCATTAGGTGCCGCCGTATTACCCCTTGTTTTTTGTTGCACAAAATCTGATACCCAGCGATATCCATTCCAGATGGCAACATGACCATAGTTATGCTTAGATTTACTTGAAGATGGCATTGACATAATATCGCCAATTTGAGGGACATAGTTTTCGTTGTATTCAACTTGTTCAAAATCGTTTCTTTTTAACAGATTTTTTGCGACGTCCTTGCCGTGCCCCCAAATTTTAATACCCTGCGCCCGCAAAGAATCATTTACAAAGCGCGCACACATGCCTGTACTTCCGCCTTTTGCATGTTTTGTCGTGTAATCCGCTGCTTTCACTGCTGCATCTGCAAGAGAACTGTTAGAAACACTGTTAGAAGTACGTCTCTTTCCAATTATAATTGGCTTAGTTGGTGATTCATAAGAGCCATTTACTTCTTAATATGTTTTGTCACCATGAAACAGCCGGTAAACACTTTCGCCAATAAAATCACCTATATCTTCTTTGCGTTTGCTGGTAGCATTTGCAATGACACCAATGGCAATATCGGAGAAATTATTAATCATCTGTCTGGCTTGATTGGCTGCACCAGTAAAGTCTCCATGTGCCAGGTTTCGAAGATTTCAGCATACCCTTTCAAGATCGGAATAGCATTATTTTTAACAGCTTCACATAAATTCGAAAATGCTTTTTTCAGGTTATCCACTGAAATTTCATTGCCCATAATTCCATTTGAAAAAGTATCCCAATCAGATCAAGAATTTCCGCCCTTTGCCCAAGTGCTATGATCATCATAAAACAGTAAAAAGGCTCCGCCTATATAAATAATGCCAGCAATTAGCTGGTTTTTTTATTTATATTTAAGGGATGTTAAATGCATTTTTCGTTTTAGTTATTGGAGAAAATCCTAATGAATAATTAAAAACTTATCATGAATTTGAAGCTATCGAAGAAGATGATAAGTATGTACTAAATATAGATTAGACAACTTACTAAGTTAGGCGGCTGGTCGAGCGAAAAGATGGTAAGAAGATATGCGCATATGAATGTTGAACACTTAAAACAGTACGCAGAAAACGCAGCTCAATTTGACACCAAATTGACACCAAGCAATATTTAATAAAAAAAGCCACAGGGCTAATGTGGCTTAAATTATTGAATCTTTAATATAAATTGGTGGAGGTAAGCGGGATCGAACCGCTGACCTCTTGCATGCCATGCAAGCGCTCTACCAACTGAGCTATACCCCCATCTTGCTATCCGTCGTTTTCGATAGATAGGCTGCGCATTCTACCTGAAATAAAATAATTTGCAAGCTTTGCATATTAAGATTGCTTGTTTTGTGGCTATATGTCTTGATCTGCAGTTTATGTGCTGATTAAAAACAAATCTGCAGTCATATTTTTGTGTAATCTACGGGATTAGTGGTCGTTGTGAGTATTTGAATTTATACTTAGCTTTTTCCATAAACTTATTGTCTGTAAGCAAGGATTGATTATGCCGCGCACAAAGCGACGGGTGTTACCTTATACTGTTATCGGAATATTGCTTATTCTGGCTATATTATGGTCCGCATTATTATTTATCCCACGCTCTAATCAGGGATATCGGCTGAAAATACCTGCCGGCTATGGCATTAGCAATGTCAGTCGTACTCTGGCTGCGGATCGGGTTATATTCAGTCGATGGGTATTTGTTGGTACAGCCTATATGTTGGGTATGAGTGATAAAATTCATCGGGGTAATTACCGTTTGTCAGCATCTTTGTCCAGTTGGGATATTTTGCAGCGTCTGCGTAAAGGCAAACCTGACAGTATCACTATCCAGATAATTGAAGGCACGACATTCGCGCAGATGCGTAAAATTGTTAATAGTGCACAGGATATTGAACACACAACCCGTGATTGGTCAGACGAAAAATTGCTCCAGACAATCGCTGCGGATACAACTTATACCCATCCTGAGGGTTTATTTTTTCCGGCAACCTATGATATTAGTGCCAACAGCAGCGATGTATACTTTTACCAGCAAGCTTATCAAACCATGCAAAATCATTTACAAAATGCATGGAATCAACGTCAGAAAGATTTACCTTATAAATCCCCTTATGAACTACTGATTATGGCTAGTTTGATTGAAAAAGAAACCGGTCATGTCAATGATCGGGCGAATGTTTCTGCCGTTTTTATAAACCGGCTGAAAATAAATATGCGTTTGCAAACTGACCCTACCGTTATCTACGGTATGGGTAAATTATATAAAGGAAAGATCAGTAAAGCTGATCTGCGCCGTGATACACCCTATAATACCTACACACGCAACGGCTTACCGCCTACACCGATTGCCTTGCCGGGTAAAGCTGCTTTAGAGGCAGCAGCGCATCCGGCCAATAATAGCTATCTTTATTTTGTTTCTCGCAATGACGGTAGTGGTCGCAGCCAGTTTAGTCATAATCTGCAGGAACATAATGCAGCTGTAAGGCAATATATTTTGAAAAAAAATTAATGGAACCTGAGTAAATCTGAAATTCATGAAAGCAAAATTTATTACATTAGATGGAATTGATGGAGCCGGAAAATCTACTAATCTGGAAACCATCCGTCTTTGGTTTGAACAGCACCAGCTGCCAGTTTTATTTACCCGTGAACCGGGTGGTACAGCAGTGGGTGAAGCTCTGCGAGCCATTTTGCTTGATTCGCATTCCCAACTAAATGCACGCACTGAAACTTTACTGATGTTCGCTGCCCGTCAGCAACATCTGGATACCGTAATTAAACCAGCACTGGCTGCCGGTAAACATGTGGTAAGTGATCGTTTTACCGATGCGACCTTTGCTTATCAGGGCGGAGGCAGGGAAATTCCCTTATCCGATATAGCCATACTGGAAAACTGGGTACAGCATGGCTTCTGTCCCGATATGACTTTATTACTGGATATTTCACTCTCTGTAGCACAGCAGCGAGTTGCCCAACACAGTAATCCTGATCGTTTTGAACAACTGGATAGTGCTTTTTTCGAACGTACCCGTAAAATATATTTAGATCGAGCAGCCACAGCTCCACAGCGTTATCGTATTATTAACAGTAATCAGCCTTTAGCAGAAGTAGCTGCGCAGATCAATCAGTCTTTAAGCCAATTATTTGGATATACCGCATGATTTACCCATGGCTTGTACCAATCTGGCAACAAATAGACCGCTATTGGCAGCAACAACCACATTCATGGCTACTTTATGGTCAGCCGGGGATCGGAAAACAAGCTTTTGCTGAGCATTTAGCACAAGCTTTATTATGTGAATCTCTGCAAGCGGGTCATCAGCCCTGTGGTCATTGCCCTTCTTGTCATTTATTTAATCAGCACAGCCATCCTGATTTTCTACCGGTAAGTCCAGAAGAAGCAGATAGCACTATCAATGAACGCAAACAAGCGGTGATAAAAGTAGAAACCGTACGTAAAGTACTGGATTTTGCTCATTTAAGCGCTCATCGTGGCGGAAAGCGCGTTGCCTTAATTTATCCGGCCGAGAGTATGAACGTACAGGCAGCTAATGCGTTGTTAAAAATTCTTGAGGAGCCGCCACATGGAATGGTGTTTATACTGGTCAGTCATCATAAAGATCGTTTATTACCGACCATTAAAAGCCGCTGCCGACAAGTAGGTCTGTTGAAACCAGATCATAATCAGGCTCTAGCCTTTGTACAGCAGCAATATGGCGAAGAGGCCACTAATCTGCTGGCTTTTCATGGCGGTGCACCATTATTTGATAACGAAAATAATCATAACCAACTACGTGATGAATTACTTTCCTTACTGGTTAAACCCCGATTACTGGCACTTCTCGATTATGCCGCCGTGTTTGACAAACAGAAACTTGCCTTATCCACCTTTTTAGATTGGTTTGGCAAATGGCTGTTGGATATGATTCTTGCTCAGCAAAATATGCCGGTCATGTATTATCCAGCGATGCAACAAAAATTGGTACAAATTAGTTCTACACTTGACACACTGACTTTATTTGCATTATTTGATAAAGTAACAACATTAGCCCCTTACGGCAAACACACGCTCAATGTTAAAATACAACTTGAAGATATATTTATTCAGTATTTGAATGTGTGGCAACAAAAATAACACATAATAACGAAAGAAATTTATGGCTGAAACTCCAACCAATATTCCAGCTAAAATGATCAATCTGATCATTCCAGATAAACCAGCACTTTATCGTAGTTATATGGGTTTTCTGAAATATGGCGGATTATTTGCCCCAACAACAGACAAATTTAAGATGGGCGAAGAAGTGCTGCTGGCAGCTAATTTACCAGAATTCAATGAACCCAAATATCTACGCACCAATGTAGTCTGGATTAATTCAGCTACTACTGCTACTGGTCAGCCACAAGGTATCGGATTGGCATTTGGTAAAGATGAAGACAGCATTGCGGTTAAACAGGCAATTGAAGATCTGCTACCTGGCATGCTACTGAGTGATCGCCCTACATATACACTGTAATTATGCTCATTGATTCACACTGTCATTTAAACATGCCGCAACTGGCGGATCGTCTACCTGAAATATTAGCCAATATGGCTGCTGCAGATATCCGCCAAGCAATAGCCATCAGTGTCGATCGCAAAAGTGCTGCGGAAGTTCTGGATTTAGCTGAACAACATATAAACTTATTTGCCAGTGTTGGTATACACCCAGAATATCAAAATGCAGAAGAAATGAGTTTGGATGAACTGATTACAGCTGCACAACATCCTAAAGTTGTTGGTATAGGTGAAACTGGACTGGACTATCACTGGTGTAGCGGTGATCTAGACTGGCAACACCAGCGCTTTACTACACATATTCAGGCATCTAACCATACCGGTCTGCCCTTGATTATTCACACCCGCGATGCTGCTGTTGATACTTTACGTCTTTTAAGGGAAAATCAAGCTCAGCAAGGGGTAATTCACTGTTTTACCGAAGACACGACCTTTGCCAAAGCCATTCTTGATCTGGGTTTGTATTTATCTTTTTCCGGCATTGTTACTTTCAAAAATGCACATCAGATTCAAGAAGCCTGTCGCTATGCACCACTGGACAGAATATTAATTGAAACTGATGCTCCTTATTTGGCGCCAGTACCCAAAAGAGGTAAATTGAACGAACCTTCATACGTTCATTATACTGCTGAATTTATTGCTCAGCTGCGTGGTGACAGTTTAGAAAATATAGCACAAGCTACTACCAGTAATACTTATTGTTTGTTTAGCAAAATTCCACCAGTGGTAGATTAATTATGACTGAAATCACCCTGACCGTACTCGGCTGTGGCAGTTCATCCGGTACACCGGTCATTAGGTGTCAATGTCCTGCCTGTAGCAGCAAAAGCCCTAAAAATCGCCGTACACGCTGTAGTGCTCATTTAATTATTGGCAATAAGCACTGGCAGATTGATACCAGTACCGATTTTTATCATCAAGCTTTGAGACATAAACTACAACAGATCGATGGTGTTCTCTACACTCATCCTCATGCTGATCATCTTAATGGTATAGATGATTTACGTGCTTTCTGCTATCAGCAAAAATCAGCTATCCCCATATATGGTCATAGCGGTACCCTTGCCAATATTTGTAGTCGTTTCGATTATGCTTTTCTAGAACAGAACAATCACTGGAACCGTCCGGTATTACGGGCACATGAACTGCCCCTGAATCAGGAACAAAATAGCGTTTTAACTATTGAAGGCGTACCGGTCTGGCACTTTGGTGTACCACACGGTAGCTGGACAACCAGTGCCTACCGCATTGGCAACATCGCCTGGTTTACCGATCTAAACCATATAGACGAATCCCTATTTGCACATTTGCATGGACTGGATTATCTCTTTCTCGACTGCCTGATGGATACGCCCTACCCAAGCCACCTAAGCACCGAGCAAGCCTTTGCCTACGCTAAACGTATCAACGCCAGACAAACCTACTTTATTCATATGACTCATCATCAGGAATACCGGGCACTAAAACGACGCTGTCCCAAAAATTGCGCACCAGCTTATGATGGTTTAATTGTCAGCAGTTATTATTAATATTCTTTTCTCACAAATAACTTAACATTATTAATAATAAATTATTACTATATTTTTATTATAAAAATCATTAATTTAAATTTTGAAAAATAAATAAAAATTACAATTCTGCTTGCTCATCATAATCATTCAATACACCATCATTCATTCTATCTAAGTGTTTTTGTTTACTCAGTTCTTTTAACTTATTATAAGAAATATAACTACAACTTTCAGATAAAGGACCTTTCTCCAAAAGAGAAAAAACCGGTCTGAGTAATTCCTGAAAAACTTTTTCCTGCCGACTATCGGGTGCAACAATATGTAATTTAATATTCATATTTGGTTGCAATGCAAGTAAATCGGCCATTCTTAATAAACCTGAATAAACTGAAGTCGTGTGTTCCACTTCGAACGCCCGAACAATTGAACGCCCTTTTAACCAAATAACATCTATTTGTTCAATCGTACTTAATGTCGTCTCATCATAATTAAGCGGTAATCTGTCCAATAAAGCTTCAGTATCTTTTTTCCATTCTTTTAAAACTCTGCTGCGATCTGCCTTAGGTAACCAAATTCGATGTCCCATACAAGCTCCTATCTGAGCCAGTAACGCCTGCATTTTAATTGATTCACGGACATCATTATTTATGTATATTTCATTATTTTCTAAAGATTCTTCATTTTCAGGTACAGAAACTTCAACAACTTTTTCAACACGATTTACGGTATGTTTTTTTAAATTTTTCAGCTCTTTTTCATCTAAAGGATAGGGTGAGGGATTATTAGCCTGCATCGATAGCATCTCTGCTAATAACTCTCCGTCTTTATCATTAAGTTTATTTAAACTGTTTCGCAGAATACCGGTCCAGATACCACTGTTTTTAGGATATGACTGAGTAAAAGAAAGATGCTGCCAGATTTTATCGTCATGAATGGGGATTGAATCAGGCAAGGATAACCATACTTTTGTTCGCACATGAAAACGCAAAATAAACGGATCATTATTTTCTACAAAAATAGGAGTATTATCCTGAAATGGACAATTATCAATCACTTCAAGCAAACCACACCAGCGAGATAATCGAGTAATATAACAAACTAAGATATCCCCGGTTTTAAGCTTTGCTGCTAAACTGTGTTGCTTGATACGAAAACCACTAACAGTTCTATCAGAATGGGTAAAAGCTTCATAGGTTTCCGGTGAAAAAAGATTTATGTAGTAAGTCATAAGTTATATCTTTTACAATTTTAAACATCATAACTATTTTATTTATATCTCAATTACTGGAATTACCATAGCAATTATCAAAATTAGTGCTAATAATTACTTTAAAGTTATTAGTGAAGTTGATAATTATGCATATCAGATAAAATTTTGTTTATTTATATTACCTAAAAACAAAAGATATTGACATAAAAATATTAAATAACTAACAATAATATCAACTCATTCTAATCATTTTCCAGATCAGTATAACATTGTATTAACTTAAATAACGTGCCGTTTGTCCTAATATCTGCTGTAACATTTCTGCGTTCAAACCCAATGCACGCACGCATAAAGCACAATCGGCCGCCTGTGTAATACCCCATAGATATTGATTATTCTCTAGCGGCCAGTCTGGCTGTAAGGCGGTATATATTGTGTTTATGAGTTGCTGAATTTCGCCTTTACTGGCAGCAGTATTGACATAATAAAGGCAGGCGTGATGGGTGTATTTTTCCATCTGTCCTAGCACATCCAGAGGCTGCTGGTGTGGTTGCCAGTATATATTATCACTGAGTAATGGTTGTTGCCGGTAATCGATGTTAATGCGGGAAGAAAGATAGCGGAAATCCCAGCGCTCATGATTAAGCACACGGCCGCAGGCTATGATTTCGCCAAGAATGAGCTGACAGTTATCAGTCAGACTAATCTGCATGGTTTGTGTTAAAGCTGCATCACGGTGCAGTACCAAAGGATGAGGCATATAACATAGCCGGCTGTGTTTTTGCATGCGTATACTGGTATGCTGTTGTGCTTCAGTTGCAGCCGGCATTGATTGTACTCGAGTAAAAGCCTGGGTGAACAAATACAATTGGGTCTGCTCTGCCAGTTCTATATCGATATCGATACGATCCCCTGCCAGTAATCCTGGTGATGAGCTCATTTGTATCGCCGGCAAAGCCTGTGACCATACAGGTGTTACCATTGCAGGTAAGGACAGAACTTTTAGCGGCGGTGTGTAAAAGCAGCTGGCAAGTGAAGTTTGACCGCTTTGATTTAATCGGGTAGTAAGATGTAAACGACTGTGCATTAACGTATCAGACCGTCAGGTTCGTCTGTGTTTTCCAGTAAGGCGTATTTTTTTATCCAGTTAATTACTGTGGGTACACCTTCTTCAGTTATAAGATTGGTAAACACAAAAGGCTGTCCTTTGCGCATACGCTGCGCATCATGTTGCATCACCTTAAGACTCGCGCCCACATACGGGGCTAAATCAGTTTTATTAATGACCAATAAATCTGAACGGGTAATACCCGGCCCGCCTTTACGCGGTATTTTTTCCCCCTGCGCCACATCAATAACAAACAGCGTGACATCAGCCAGATCAGGGCTGAAAGTAGCAGAAAGATTATCGCCGCCACTTTCGATAAATAGTATCTGAATATCGGGGAAACGTGTTGCCATTTCATCTACTGCTTCCAGATTCATACTGGCATCTTCACGAATGGCAGTATGCGGACAGCCACCGGTTTCTACGCCCATAATTCGTTCTGGTGGCAACAGGCTGTTTTTGGTCAGAAATTCAGCATCTTCCTGCGTATAGATATCATTGGTAATCACCGCAATACTATATTCCTGAACCATATGACGGGTAAGTTTTTCAATCAGTGCAGTTTTACCGGAACCTACCGGACCGGCAACGCCGATTTTAATGTATTCACGCATGGTGTTCCTTCTGCACCATTCCGTTTACTCGGTCTGATACAGTATTTCACGACTAACTCAGCTGCTTCTATTCAGACAGAACAGCTTGTTTATTAAACAATCAGTTCAGAAGCCATTTCTGTCTGAACTGATTTTATCCGGGTATTGTTATCAGCCTGCAAACAGCATACCGAAACCAATCAGACCAATCACGCTGCCGGTAAAACGTAATACCCACTGATGTTTACTCATTACTGTACCCAGTGCAAATCCGATGGCATGCAAAGCCGCCGTTGCAATAATAAAGCCACAGGCATAACTGAATGCACCATGTGAGCCCATTTCGGCACCATGTGCAATACCATGAAATAAAGCAAATGTAGCAACTAATAACATGGCTGCACCAGCCGGTACTTTTTTTACCCAAGCCGCTGCCAAGCCCAGCACTAAGACAGAAGCCGCAATACCCTGCTCTAGCAGCGGTAGCTGTATGCCCTGTGTCCCCATTACAAAACCGGCAATCATTACGCTGACAAAGGTCACAGGAATCAGCCAGCACGCTTTACCCTGAAAAGTAGCTGCCCACAAACCCACAGCTAGCATAGCCAACAGATGATCCCAGCCAGTGAGTGGATGCAAAACGCCTGCCATCCAGCCTTCAGTAAGGTGTCCCGGATGAGCAAAGGCAAGAGCCGGGGTTAATAATGATAAAGCAAATATTTTTTTCATGTTTTTCTCCAGTGTTAATTGATTAACTCATATATAAACGACTATATAGGCGCTCGTGCTGCATGGCGCGAATGTCGGTTGCCAGTGTTGTCGCACCCAGCTGCTGTTTTGATGGCTGCATACTGGCCACAACAATAAGGGCAATTTCAGCATGCAACTCCAGTAGCATTTCCTGCCCTGCCATCTGGCTCAGCGGTATCAGCTTAACGCCATTAGTGATCAAACCGACGACGGCATTGTAATAAAATGCCTGTAGAGTGGCCACTTTATCCAGCTGCATTGCTGCAGCCAGTAATCCAAATACCAGCGGATAAAATCCCCGTACCTTCCCTGCTGCTAAAGCAGTCTGATAGCAAGCTACTATGGTTGCATTGGTATGCGGAGCAAAAATTTTTAGTAAACGCAAACCGAGCTTATAGCTACTTTCACGTAACTCACGTGGGATTTTTGCAGCACCTATCTGTTTGTCCAGTAATATCAACGCATCTAAATTGTGTTCAGCAGTAGCGGTATAAGCCAAAGACATATAGGCACCATCATTATGTAACCAGTTTTGTTTTAGCTGCGTATCAACAAATGCTTTCAGTGTAGCAGCATCATGAATAATGCCTTGTTGTACAAAAGTTTCCAGCCCGCCGGAATGATTAAAACCGCCAATCGGTAGAGTCGGATCAGCCAGTTGCAACAACAATCCTGCTCGTGTAAGTGCCTCCGTATCAATTTTTCTGTCTGAATCGGACATGTATTTCAATTCATTAATGATGATGATGACCGTTTATATTGTGGTTATGGCTATGAGCATGACTGTGCCCACCGCCCACACCCGGTGCTGAATTGGCTCGTAACTGTTCACTTAATCTTCGTTGCTGCTGTATTGGTGCAAATCCGGCTGCTTGTAACCATTCAAATAATGGTTTATCAAACGGTAACAATAATTCATTACCGTCCAGAAATAATGGTGTATGTTTATTGCCGATTTCATAACAGGCGCGAGCCATTTCCAGCAAAGTTTGCGGTGCCAGTACCATCACTTCGCTTGGTTCGATTTGCACCACAATTGCCAGCTGTTTATCCAGATAAACCACATCTTCATGGTGCAGGCGTTGTCCTTCTTTTAACAGACGAAAAGCAATTTCACGCCCACCTGTAGTTGTGGTACGAATAATACGCCGGTCTGCTTCAAACCATTGCAGACTAACTGTATCCAACATCTGCGTCGTGATTTGCTTTCGCTGCTTAAGTGTTTGCAGCGTGCCGATAATGGTTTGGATGATTAGATTCATATTATTTGTATATCAATATTATTGCTTTAAAACAGAAAATACCGCTGAGCCAAAGCTACTTTGCTGGCTGGTTCACAGGTTATATGCTCGCCATTGACTCGTACTTCATATGTTTCTGGATTCACACTAATTTCTGGCATAGCATTATTGTGAAAGAGGTCTTTTTTGCCTATTGAACGACAATTGCGTACCGGTAGAGTTTGTTTAATCAAACCATATTGACGACGAATATCATTATTCACACCCGCCTGAGAGACAAATAACACGGCAGTATCCTGAACAGCACGCCCCAGCGCGCCAAACATCGGCCGGTAAATAACTGGCTGCGGTGTCGGAATGGAGGCATTTAGATCACCCATACGTGCATAACTGATGCTGCCACCTTTGATGATCATTTCCGGCTTAACACCAAAAAATGCTGGTTTCCACAGAACCAAATCGGCAATTTTACCTGTTTCAATTGAGCCGACATAATCACTGATGCCCTGAGCAATAGCCGGATTAATGGTGTATTTCGCCAGATATCGCTTAATACGGAAATTGTCATTCGCACCTGTTTCTTCGATCAGACGTCCGCGCTGCTGTTTCATTTTATCGGCAGTTTGCCATGTTCGCAGAATGACTTCTGCCACTCTGCCCATAGCCTGCGAATCTGAACTCATAATCGAAAATACACCCATATCATGCAAAATATCTTCGGCAGCAATGGTTTCTGGACGAATACGTGAATCAGCAAACGCCACATCTTCTGCAACACTTTTATCCAGATGATGGCATACCATCAGCATATCCAGATGTTCGTCTATGGTATTAACTGTAAACGGACGGGTAGGATTGGTGGAAGCCGGTAATACATTCGGATACATCGCAGCCTTAATAATATCCGGAGCATGCCCGCCGCCGGCACCTTCAGTATGAAAGGTATGGATTACACGGCCATTAATTGCCCGCATGGTATCTTCAAGAAAACCGCCTTCATTCAGCGTATCAGTATGAATTGCTACCTGCACGTCCATCTCATCGGCCACCCGTAATGATGCATCGATGACAGCGGCTGTAGCACCCCAGTCTTCATGGATTTTTAACCCCAGTGCTCCGGCATTTATCTGTTCACGCAGCGGTTCCAGAGTGCCACAGTTACCTTTACCGAAAAAACCAAGGTTAACCGGCGCTTGTTCAGCAGCCTGTAACATTTTCTGAATATGCCATGCGCCCGGTGTGACTGTGGTGGCATTGGTACCATCAGCCGGACCGGTACCACCGCCAATCATGGTAGTAATACCCGATTCGATGGCATGAGTAATCTGTTGCGGAGAAATAAAGTGAATATGGGTATCAATCCCGCCTGCGGTCGCGATTAAGTTGGCACCATTATGTACTTCAGTAGCAGCACCAATAATCATATTAGGATGCACCCCGTCCATGGTATCAGGATTACCTGATTGACCAACTGCAACGATTTTGCCATCACGAATACCAATATCGGCTTTTACAATACCCCAATAGTCCAGTATCAACACATTGGTAATGACAAAATCCAGCACATTTTCATTACTGCGTGGCGCTGTAGCGGATTGTGCCATTCCGTCTCGAATAGATTTACCACCTCCAAATTTACCTTCTTCACCATATGTCAATAGATCACGCTCTACTTCAGCAAATAACTCGGTGTCACCCAATCTTACCTGATCACCGACAGTCGGCCCATAGGTAGCAACATATTGCTGGCGGGAAATTTTCAGACTCATAATATTATTTCTCTATTTCATATTGATTATTAAATATGCATAAAACTATTTATATGGCTTTCTGCCTAACAAATATAAACATTGCAGGCTGATAATGCAGCCGACCAAAGTATTGCTGGTGTTAGTCTTTATTTACTTTGCCATTAACCGCATTATGAAAACCAAACACAATTTTTTGACCACCAAATTCAGTTAATTCAATTGTTTTGGCTTCGCCCGGTTCAAAGCGAACTGCATTACCGGATGGAATATTCAGTCGCATACCACAAGCCTGAGCACGATCGAATTTCAGTGCCGAATTTGTTTCATAAAAATGATAGTGCGAACCTACCTGAACAGGGCGATCACCACTGTTAACCACGGTAATGGTAAGCGTTCTGCGATTTTGATTGGCCACAATATCTTGGTCAGCCAGAATATATTCTCCGGGAATCATAGCAACTTTCCAGTCTTAAAATTGATTAATATTTCTCTGTAAAATATGCCAAACAGATGACAAATACAATGATGAAAAGTTTATTTTGCCATTCAGCGAATTGGTTGGTGCACAGTAACCAGCTTGGTACCATCTGGAAAAGTTGCTTCAATCTGTACTTCATGCACCATGTCTGCTACACCTTCCATCACATCGTCCCGAGTCAGTATCGTAGCACCGTATTGCATTAGTTCAGCTACACTCTTGCCATCACGCGCTGCTTCCTGTAACTGGTTGCTAATCAAAGCAATAGCCTCAGGGTAATTAAGTCGTACACCACGAGCACGACGTTTTGCAGCCAGCTCCCCGGCCAGAAACAACATTAATTTTTCCTGTTCACGACTGGTTAAATGCATAATTTTCTCGATTAATTATTAAATTAAATACCTGAATTAGATTATTTTAAATATTCCAGACCAACAGAAAGCCAGATCATTTGCAACAACAGTGTGTTAACTGCAAATGGATAAATACCCCTAAATCAACCATACTCAAACGATTGCATAATTGTTAAAACTACCTATAACCTAGCGGTTAATATTTGTTTATTTCCCCCATAAACGGAATATTTACTGGCTTAGTGGACAACTAAAAATAAGTCTGATTGATAGTTAAAAATTATCTAATCAAATGATTAAATCTATCTATTTGTAAAATATAATAAACTTTATCATAAATTTTGTATAGCAAAATTTTTATAAGCAAACCGCCTGCCTGTTAACAGTCAAACATACTGATAACAGGCAGGCGGTTTTTTGTATTGAGAGAAAGAATTCAGATTGATTAAATTACGCCCTGTGCTTTAATACGTGGGCTTTCTTCCAGCTTATTTAATGCCGACAAATAAGCTTTGGCACTGGCGACGAGAATATCGGTATCAGCTCCCTGACCATTAACTATATAACCTTCGCGTGATAAACGCACGGTTACTTCACCTTGACTTTCAGGGCCAGCAGTAATCGCATTTACCGAATAAAGCTGTAAATCCGCAGAACTGTTCACTTTAGATTCAATGGCTTTAAACACCGCATCTATCGGTCCGGAGCCATGGCTGCTGGCACGTTTTTCCTCGCCATCTGTATTAAAGACTATCTCAGCAGTCGGTTCTTCACCAGTTTCACTATGGATACATAAAGAAACATATTTGTAGCGATCAGGTGCACGGCTTACCAACTCATCTGATACTAGTGCGTGTAAATCTTCATCGAAGATCTCTCGTTTTTTATCTGCCAGCTCTTTAAAGCGGGCAAAGGCAGAATTGAGTGCTTCCTCACTACCAAGCTCAATGCCCAGCTCCTGTAGTTTAGTACGGAAAGCATTACGACCAGATAATTTACCCAAAGTCAGGCGATTATTACTCCAGCCAACTGATTCTGCCGACATAATTTCATATGTTTCCCGGCATTTCAGTACGCCATCCTGATGGATACCGGATTCATGCGCAAAAGCATTGGCGCCAACAATGGCTTTATTAGGCTGAATTGGATAACCGGTAATCGTGGAGACCATTTTCGAGGTAGGCACAATCTGAGTAGTATCAATTCCTGTTTCCAGATTAAATACATCGTGACGGGTTTTCAACGCCATCACCACTTCTTCAAGGCTAGCATTACCAGCCCGTTCACCCAACCCGTTAATGGTACATTCTACCTGTCTGGCTCCGCCAATGACCGCAGCCAATGAATTACTAACAGCCAGACCCAAATCGTTGTGGCAGTGTGCCGACCAGATTACTTTATCACTATTTGGAGTTTTCTGAATCAGTTCACGGAAAAATACCTCTGTTTGAAATGGAATAGCATAGCCAACCGTATCGGGAATATTAATTGTAGTCGCACCTGCTTCAATCACAGCCTGACAAACTTCAGCCAGAAAATTAAGGTCGCTGCGCAATGCATCTTCACAGGAAAATTCCACATCATCAGTATATTCACGCGCAATTTTTACGGCTTTTACAGCAGCCTCTTTTACTTCTTGCGGTTTCATACGCAATTTATGCTCCATGTGCAAAGGACTGGTAGCAATAAAGGTATGAATACGTTTTTTGCTGGCAGGAGCAATGGCTTCACCCGCTTTACGTACATCACGTTCATTAGCGCGACATAATGAACACACCGTAGCATGCTGGATTACTTCGGCAATGCTGTGAATAGCATCGAAATCGCCCTCACTGGCCGCAGCAAAGCCTGCTTCAATAACATCTACACCAAGTTTTTCCAACTGGCGTGCAATGCGGATTTTTTCTTCTTTAGTCATGGCTGCGCCTGGCGATTGCTCCCCATCACGCAACGTAGTATCAAAAATAATGACTCGATTATTAGTGCTGGTCATTTTAATTTTCTCCGGGGTAGTATGGTTGTGTCGCATAAACACATTAATATCTATTGGTTTACCTTGTTTTTCAGCCATTAAAATAATTTTCTGTAGCTGATTTAAAGGTAATGAACCACGTTTACGCCATTTATAAATTGCAGCAGCAGACACTGCATCTTCTGGATAATAATGTTGCAGAGCCTCTGCCAAAGCATTGACGCCGTTAAAATAGGCGATGAGCCGATCGATATTCAGTTGCATTACTGACTTTTTGTCTAATTTACTCATATCATTATGCTTTAAATTATTTTATTACACTAATATACGTATAATTAGACATTAAAGCAAGTTAAATTTATATTTATTTTAAATATAAATAATTTAATTTAGACATTTTGGACAAAATAGAAATAATGATTTTTGAGCTTATACTAATAACTAAAAAATCGCCGGATTCTTCATTTGAAAAACGGCGATTACATACCATAAAGTTGTAATTTTAATTTGCAAATTCTGTTTTCAGAATAAGGATTGAATCGTTTGGTCAGCAGTATTTTTTGTTATTAATCATGTTGATTAATCTTTGTTAGATATTGTCATAGTACCATATACCATGAATATTCTAGTTGGACCCGACGATCCGGCATAGCATCCTTCACCACCACCGATGTAACATGCAAGTGCAGCAAATTCCCAAGCATCATCCAAAGAAATTATAAGTTTGCGTGTAGTAAGTTTTTCCAGATTATATTGTGTACCAAAATCTCGTACTTTTTGAGCCGAAACACTAAGAGATTCATTAACTGATGGGTGATCCCATCCCCATAACCACGTACTATCCTCTGAATTATAAGTACCTACTATTTGTATTGGTGCAGTTACCACTATGTTTTTTTCATCATTAGTAAAAGTGATAGTCCCAGCATTGAGATCAACACACCATGCAGCGCTATCAAGACCCATGGTATCTATCGCTATCTGCGTACGTAATTGTAATTCTTTATTAGCGCGTTCAATGGTAAGCACCGGTTCGGAAAGCGTAGTTGTATCCTGATCAGTATCTTTCATTTTGCCACTAAAAGGTTTTTTAAAAAAACTACTCATTCATTATCCCCTGTTGATCATATTAATTGAGAAAAAGTATTTTATATATTGTTTATTGCCATAATTAAATCATTAAACCATGATCGTAATGGAGCTCTAAACAATTTCTATATAAAAATTGCTAAATATATATTATATATTTATCATAACGTTTTATTTCTCATTTTTAATTAGGAATTTTTCGCTATTATGTTATCAACTATAGAAGTGAAATTTTGGCGTTAGCATCAGTAACTTGATTATACAAATTAATGGTTAATCACAAAAATGACATTGATGACCTAGTTAAAAACTACTGTCGTTTGTATATAAGCGTTTTTATAACATTGGCTTTTTATTCGAGCCAAATTGCACTAAGCATACGGCCGGTTTGACCATCACGACGATAAGAAAAATAACGATCACGTTGTAGTACAGTGCATTCTGTACCGCCATATATCTGGTGTACACCTGCATCAGCCAATGCCAACCGTGCTAAAGCATAAATATCAGCCAGATAATGTTCATTACCAATATCGACAAAAGCAGCTTCGGCTTTAGGCTGATGCACACAAAATACCTGCTGTACTTCTGCGCCAACTTCAAACGCTTCCGGCCCAATCGCAGGCCCCAGATAAGCGAGAATTTCCAGTGGGTTTATCTGCATGGCTTCAACAGTATTTTGTAATATTCCATGAGCCAAACCACGCCAGCCTGCATGGGCAGCGGCCACTACCGTACCGGCACGGTCGCACAGTAACACAGGTAAACAATCTGCTGTCATAATAGCACAAGCAACATTACTACCTAATCGGCAAAAGCTGGCATCTGCCTGCCACGGCTCACCAGCCTCTAAAGCCCTTACAGCTTCCAGAGCATTAATTACCTCGGTACCATGTATTTGTTGCAAATATGCTAAAGGTTTGGTGACCTGTTGCTGCACCAGATCCCGATTACGCTGTACAGACTGTGGATCATCGCCGACGTGCATACCCACATTAAGCGAGGTAAAGGGTGATCGGCTGTAACCTCCTATACGGGTAGTAATTAATGTGCGTACACCAGCAGGAGCTGGCCAGTCTGCGCTAA
Organism: uncultured Neisseriaceae bacterium; assembly: GCA_946481965.1. Classification (GTDB taxonomy): domain Bacteria; phylum Pseudomonadota; class Gammaproteobacteria; order Burkholderiales; family Neisseriaceae; genus Snodgrassella. The sequence goes on from CAMLPN010000009.1 coordinate 18,065, forward strand.
AAAAACTATTTTGATCATGCTTCAGTCCCAGTGCCTGATTCATATCCCATTGAGTCATCAGCTATTCCCTTAATCACGTACATAGATTACATCGACATCGTAATCGTCATCATCCCAGTTCTCATCATCAGCATCGATATCAAGACGTTGTTGCCATTCTTCTTCATGACTAAGCGATGAACTCATACCGGCCTGTAAACGTAAAACAGATAATAAGTGATAAATATCTGCTGGCAACGGAGCTTCAAACTGGACAATTTCCAATGTCCGCGGATGGATAAAACTTAGCCGATAGGCGTGCAAAGCCTGTCGTGCCATTGCTTTGATGGCAGCCTTCACTTCTACGGTAGCCGAATGGCGCGGATTGCCATAAAGCGCATCACCAGCCAAAGGATGACCAGCTGCTTTCATATGTACCCGAATTTGATGGGTACGTCCGGTTTCCAGCTGACATTCAATATAGCTGAAATCTGCATAACGCTCTAATACTTTGACATGAGTAATGGCCTCTTTGCCTCCAAAAGGAATTACAGCCATACGGGTACGATTATGCGGATCACGCCCGATCAGAGTTTCAATTTTGCCATCAAAGGGCACTATACCATCGGCAACAGCACGATAGGTACGCTTAACCGAACGTTCCTGTAATTGGCGCACCAGATGATTTTGAGCCTGCAAAGTTTTAGCGACCACCAATAAACCACTGGTATCTTTATCCAGACGATGGACGATGCCAGCACGTGGCACCTGAGCCAATGACGAACAATAGGCCAAAAGCCCATTTAATAAAGTTCCATGCCAATTGCCAGCTGCTGGATGCACAACAAGTCCGGCGGGCTTATTCAACACCAGAACGCTATCGTCTTCATAAATGATATCCAAGGGTATTTCCTCAGGCGTAAATGCTAACTGCTTTTCATCTTCCTGAATAGCAACATTTATTTTTTCGCCCCCAATGAGTTTAAATTTGGGTACAACAACTACATCATTTACGGTAACATGTCCCACTTTAATCCAGCTAGTCAAGCGACTACGCGAATAGTCTGGCATTAATTTGGCTAGTGCAGCATCCAGTCGCGAACCGGCAAGCTCGTTTGGTACGATCCATTTTTTTAAACTTTCTGCAGATTGATCTGCCCCAAATGGCAAATCATCGTTATAATCATCATCATTCTCTAACAAAGAAGTGTCTTTCATGAAAAAATTGTTTTTGTCGGTGGCTTTGGGCTTATTACTGACAGCCTGTGCCAACACAAGTACGGTCGATAAAGACTCACAAATCACACAGGATTGGTCTGTTCAACGTCTGTACAAAGAAGCACACGGTGAACTGATGCACCATAATTATACTCGTGCAGAGAAATTATATGAAATTCTGCAAGCACGCTTTCCCTATGGTGCCTATGCTGAGCAGGCACAATTAGATACAGCCTATGCCTATTATAAAGATAATGAAAATGATAAAGCTTTGGTGGCCATCGAACAGTTCCAACGTCTTTATCCAAAACATACCAATATGGATTATGCGCTGTATTTAAAAGCCTTAATTCAACTTAATGAAGACAAGTCTTTTGTCAGCAAGCTGGCTAAACAAGATTGGTCTGATCGCGATCCAAAAGCAAATCGTGAAGCATACCTTACTTTTGCTGAACTTGTGGAGCGCTTCCCTAACAGTAAATACGTAACTGACGCCCGCGAAAAAATGCAGAAGCTGCTAAATGCTCTAGCAGGTCATGAATTATCTGTTGCGCGTTATTATATGAAACGTGGCGCTTGGCTAGCTGCGGCTGGTCGTGCTCAGACCATTATTTCTCAGTATCAGAATACGCCTAATGTTGAAGAAGCTTTGGCAATTATGATATCCGCATATGAAAAGCTGAATGAGCAAAAACTAAGTGACGATGCTAAGCGTGTATTAGCTCAAAATTTCCCGAATAGCCCTTATTTACAAAAATCGTGGCATAATCAAGATGAAATTCCATGGTGGCGTTACTGGAAATAAACTTACTGCCTAAATGGCTCCCAATACTGATAAAAAGCAATCATCTGTTTTCTGATGGTTGCTTTTATTTTATATTAAGTGATGATCATTTAATTTTCAGTTCTGGCATACAAGACTCGAAGTATAGATAGCCAATAAATTAGCATTGTTCCTCACATGAACTGATAGGCATATATCTTTTTATAAATCTGAATATCACAATATTAATTTATTAAGGTACTTTGGTAAATTTTATATTTCACTCACTATTATCAAAAAATGATAAGGTAAAAGATTAGAAAAATACACCCGTTTATCCGTGATTTCTTAAAGTTATGTACTATTAATGATTGATTTAGTTGACGCAATAGTAGTAACAAAATACTGATTTTATGTAATATTTTTCTATTTTATTAGCAAAGCTTCTCTCTCAGCCTTATATCCTCGCTCAAGTAGTCGAACTTCAATACGTGCATTAGCCAGTTTTTGTTGAAACACACTGATGGCAGCATTGATTGATAATTTTCCACATATAAAGATATCTACAGCAGCATAATTATGCTCAGGCCAGGTATGGATACTGATGTGTGATTCAGCCAATAGTAATACCCCCGTGATGCCACCTTCGCCTCCAAACGTATGAAAATGGCTGGTAAGAATATGCGCTTGGGCTGCCTGAGCCGCAAGATGAAGTAAATGCTCAACGATCTGTTGATTTTTTAACCATTCACGATCCTGTATATAGATATCAAGCAAACAATGCCGACCGATAAATGTATCTTCCTGTATCATTTGTGCCATCTGCCGGTACTATGGCTATAGCCAGAGGTACTAGTTTCTTTAAAATTTTGATAATGTTTCCAATTCAGGCTACTGAACCCAATAACAGCTATTAAACCGTAATAAGCAAAAATATGTTTGGTTTGTAATAATTTTTTTAAATTTTTCAGAAAATTTAGGTTAATTACATAATAAGCAAATACGCAAACCATGATAGTAAAGACCAGATTCATAAAGCCAAAATAATCAGTAAATATAATTAAGAAAAATAAAGGCATATTTATAATGTTAAATATTTTAATCCAGAAACCGGATTCCTGAATTTTTTTTAATGCCCTAAATTCAAACTCAAACCACCATTTTCTAAGTAGTTTTTTATTTCTAAAATCTACTGCTTTAATATTCTGATGTTCTTGAAAAATAGTATCAGCAGTTGCTATTGGCATAGGGGTAGGGACAATAGTAGGCTTTTTATCATTTTGTAACCATGCTGCTACTGCACTGGCTGGTACATCACTGATGACAGACCAAGACTGTTCATTTGGATTTAATGTGGTTGCTAATTTATGTTTTTCGGTACCGAAGTCCCGATAGTAATTAACATCTTCAGCATTAACTTCCCAATAAAAAGCGCCAGCAGCATAAATCACCCGACCACCATAATCGTATAAACAACGTAAATTTTTGTCTTTATCTCCTTTGATTATCAGGGGACTGGGATAATCAATCTCAGGCCACTCATCTAATGTAGTGGCTAATGCCCAACGATTATTTTCTTGTTCAATTAACCATAAAAATCCTTTATCTGGTGCATACAATAAATATTCTGTCCACTTCGAGTCATAATCATCTTCATCCTCTTCGCTCAAATTTTTTGGAGAAATTTTCAGCTTTAATTTTTCTATGGCCTTGAGGGGACCAAGCTCCTCCATTACAACTGCACCTAAAACCATCCAACTAACACCATTAATTCTGGCCTCACTGCCTAATGCAATGGTTAGTTCAGATTCCTGCATTTGCCGTGCATTATCAGCTTGCAATAACTGCACTTTTTCCTTATTAAGAGTAAGTGAAGTATGACACTGCTGGCAGATAATATATGTAGCCAGACCTGTCACTGCTCGAATGCTGCCTCCACAGTGTGGACACTTACCAGTTTGCATTTTGCCTTTAAGTCGTCCAGACTGGGCACGAATTTGGCTAGCGGAACGAATATTTTGTAGTTTAAGAGCAGCAAGGGTAACACCTTCACCCACATATATGGTTGGTTTTTCTGCAGTACGGTTATACTCCATAGTCATAAAATATTTACCGCTGCGCAGATCTATAGTATGAACCTTTTGCCGCCGCGGTAATTCAAGGGGTAATTCACCTTCCCCTTCCAAACGACCTTGCTTAATCTGTCGTATATCAGTAACGACCCAGTTACGATTTTGATAGTTAACTACGGTACTTCCACAGATTGGAAATTTTTCTAGTAAGGACTTTTTCTCTTTTTCCTGCGTAAATACAAAGCGATCACCAGCTTCTGATAACCAGCCACTGTTACCATTGGTAAATAAGGCATGCCATTCATTCCACATTCCTGCTTCATAATGTACCTGAATGCGCCCCGTCAAGATAAACTGCTGCCCTTTCCAAACACCCGTTGTACCTATTTGCAGGGGTGAAAAATCCTCTAAAATCGCTGATCGTCGCCTGCTTTTAATTAATTGACCGTTATTGATCATTAATACTGAATGACAATATCCACAAACAGCGGTCAGTGCTGTGGCCGAATGTATCCCTATTTCAGCACCACAGCTGGGGCAATTAGCATGAAACAGTAAAGACTGACTATCCATAAATTCGCTTAACCAGTGATTTTTTTAATGACTTCAGCTTTGGCAGCATCATAATCATCCTGAGTAATAAGATTCTGCTCTAACAGACTTTTTAGTTGGGCTAATTGAGTGGTGTGATCAGCATTAATGGTATTGGTTTGACCAGAAGTATTGCTAGCAACAGGATTTAGAGCTGTATTCATGCTGGTGGCAATGCCCATGCCGGCGGCCAGACCGGCACCGATACCGGCGATACCGCCTTCATTTTCTGCCGCCAGCGGAATAGCCTGAGCGGTTTGATACTGGGTATAACGGGCAAGGTCCCCCACAATACCCATGCCAATACGATCTCCCATCTGTTTTTGCAGATTTTCCGGCAAGGTAATGCTTTCAACGGTAAAATTTTCTAACTGTAAACCTAAACCAGCAAATGCAGGACGCAATAATGCTGTCATTTGTTGTGATAATTTAACCTGATTAGCCGCCATATCAAGAAATGATATATCTGCTGAACCAAACGCTGTCGCCAAATTGGTAACGGCCAGATTTCTTATTTGTTCTTCCAGAAGATCGGAACGGTATTCTTCACACACACCAGTTACCTGACGAAAAAATAACACTGGATCAGCGATGGAGAAAGAGTACATTCCATATGAGCGTACAGTTACAGCACCAAAATCCGCATCCCGTATGGTTACCGGCTGCGCAGTACCCCAGCGTTTAGACAACTGTTGTCGCAGGTTAAAAAAGTATACATCTGATTTAAAAGGAGATTCAAAGAGTTTTGACCAGTTTTTCAGGTTAGTTAATAAAGGCAGATTTTGCGTGGTTAATTTGTAAGTACCTACCTGAAACAAATCCGCTATGGAACCCTCATCTACAAACAAAGCCGATTGAGAATCGCGCACAATTAATGCCGCTCCATTTTGGATTTCCTGATCACGCAAAGGAAAACGCCACATTAATACCTCTGGTTTTGGATCTTCCCACTGGATGACATCGATGAATTGTTTCTTAACAAAGCCACCAAGCCCTTTATTGCCAAAAAGTGTATTGAATACCATCAGTTTTCCTTCAGTTGTCCCAGACGATGACGATAGTTGAAGCTAGTCATTAAAAATGAATATCTAAGTAAAACCCAAAATTAAATATAAGTAAATATCGCGTTAAAGTATTTTTAAGTCACAGTATGTATGCAAAATCCGAGCAATAAAGTTAATTGAACAAATAATTTTTATGCATATTAGATATTTAATTCTATAATTCGTTATGATTAAATAAATACCTGACAACACTTTTCTCAACCCAAATTTTTATTTTTACATGTACTTATCATTGGTAAAGACTTTTAACTTAACGAAGCTGCATTAAGAATACCAATTGATACAGATAGTCCAAAGAACAAAATCCCTACTGCAATATTATTATTACGTAGCTCTTGATTAGCATTTGGAATTAATAAGGTTGCAATAAAATAAATCATTATTTGAATGACTGCGGCACTCATACCCCAGATGACAAAATCAAGCAAATTTACTGTATGTAACATGCTGGAAATCAGGGTAATACAGTAGCCAATCATGGTACCTACTAATGAAGTTGCACAGGCATAATTACCTTTTTTAATTAACTGAAGCTCTGGTACCGGCGTAATTTTCATATAGACAGATATGAATATGATTAACATAACTAATGCTACTGCAAAATACTTTAAATACAGCAGGTATTGCCATAAATGAATTGTCATGTAGGAATCACTCCTTACCATAAATATGAATAAATTGACCACACCATTAGCAGTTAGCTGGGGGAAGATTAGATAAACTTGCCCAAAATGCTAATTATTAAAACCTACCAAATATCAGTTGATATAATACCATTTTCGTTAATTTTTTTTGAAATAATGATAATATTTGTAGTGATAAAGCTGATTTAATTGTTAAAATTTTGGCATAATTAATCGTGTGGACTGTTTGCAGAATAACAACATAATATTTTAATTAAATAGACATTGAAAATTAAACATCAAGCCAAAATGAACCACAGTATGCAGATAAATTGTTTTTAAATTTAAATAAAGAGAAAAATTAATTTACATGGTTCGCCATTCAGTTTTTTTCTGGAAATTCAGTGCAAATTAGCGATTAACTGTTGCTATTGTTGTCATTGAACAAATTATAAAGAACCTAAATATAATTACATTTAGTTTTTGCTAAAAATATAGCTTAACACTATTAATAAATTTATTAATATAATAAATGTTTTTATAAAAATATTTTGCTAAGGGTCTGGGCGTGAATCCAGCATTAATAGTATCAGTATTTATTGTGGCTAGCTGTGGGCTGGCTTACGAATTGATTATGGCGGCTCTGGCCAGCTATCTGCTCGGTGATTCTATTCTACAATTTTCCTCCATTATTGGTGTGTATATGTTTGCCATGGGCATTGGTGCTCATTTAACACGCTATATCAAGGATAAAGATGCTTTAAGCCGCTTCATTGAAATTGAAATCCTCGTTGGGGTTATTGGTGGTATTTCTGCATTATTGTTATTTGTCTTATTTGGCTTTTCGGCTGCCCCGTTTCGTTCAATATTATATGGACTGGTTTTGGTGGTCGGTATCGTTACCGGCATGGAATTACCTTTAGTAATGCGGGTGCTTAATCTGCGTCAGGTGGAGTTTAAAGAAGTAGTCAGTCGGGTTCTGACTTTTGATTATCTGGGGGCTCTGGCTGTTTCTTTGTTGTTCCCTCTTATATTGGCACCAAAATTAGGCATGGCACGCAGTGCTCTGCTGTTCGGTATTCTTAATACTGTTGTTGCTCTCATGACAGCGCGTTTATTTAAATCCAGTTTAACACGCTACAAAAAATTATGCTTACGTGGTAATTTAGTGTTAATGCTACTAATGGGTTTGTTTTTATATGCTAATCAGATCACCATGAACGCAGAAAAACATTATTTTGGCGATCCGGTGGTCTTTCAAACAGCCTCTCCTTACCAACGCTTAGTTATTACCAAATGGCATGACGATACTCGGTTGTTTATCAATGGTAATCTGCAATTTTCTTCAGTGGATGAAGCGCGCTATCATGAAGCTTTGGTATTACCAGTAATGGAACAAAACCCGACGGCCAGCAGCATACTGGTTCTGGGTGGTGGTGATGGCTTGGCAGCACGGGAAATTTTAAAGTATCCACAAGTTGAAAAAATTACTCTGGTTGATTTGGACGCGGCTATGACTAAAGTTTTTCGTAGTTCTGCGCATTTACGTCAGCTAAATAATAACGCTTTGAATCATCCTAAATTACAAATTATTAATGCTGATGCTGCCCAATGGCTGGAAAAAAATCAGCAAAAGTATGATGTCATTATTATTGATTTTCCTGACCCTTCTAATTTTTCACTGGGTAAACTCTATTCTGTACCGATGTATCGCATGGTTGCACGTCATTTAAATCCACACGGTAATATTGTAGTTCAGTCTACTTCTCCGTATTTTGCACCCAATGCATTCTGGTGTATTGTGACAACTCTGGAAACAGCTGGTTTTAAAACCCTGCCCTATCATGTTTATGTTCCATCTTTTGGCGAATGGGGCTATGTGATGGCAAATACTGATGGAAAGTTTACTATTCCTGATCACTATCGGGTCTCTACCCGCTTTTTGGATGTAGACAGTACCAAAGCCATGTTTGCATTTCCTAAAGATATGGCACGACGTAATGTCGAACCCAATCATTTGAATACGCAGAAGCTAGTTGAATATTTTGAAGCTGACTGGCGCATCGCTATGCGTTAAGAAACAAATCTATGAAAATAAGTCGTCGCCGTTTTCTCACTCATGCTATTGGCACTGGCATGGTAGGCTTAACCAGCTATGGTGCTTTTCGGCAATTTGTGCCTTCTTTGCCCCCTATCAGCATTGACTTTCCCGGTAAAAAACTGGGACATACTCTACGCAATGCCAGTGTAAACCTGCCGGCAAATATTCCTACCGTTCATGCCAACATTGCCATTATTGGCAGTGGTGTTGCTGCTTTATCGGCTGCATGGCAATTATCCAGACATGGGGTATATGATTATGTGTTACTGGAAGGACCCGAATACAATGGCAATAACCGTGGTGAAAAACAATATGGTGTCCCCTATCCAACCGGCGCCCACTATTTACCTTTGCCCTCGGCAGAATCTACTCATATTCAGCAGCTACTGACTGATTTACAGTTATATCAGAATGGGCATTACCAAGAACAGGCATTGTTACAAATTCCCAATGAACGGTTGTTCTATCAGCATTACTGGCAGGACAGATTGTTACCACGACAAGATCAGGACAGTGAACGTTTTTTTCGCTTTGTACATCACACCAGTGATCAGCTCGGAAAAGATGGTAAACGATTATTTGCTATACCCTTAGTAAGCTCCAGTAATGATATGCAATGGCGCCAGCTGGAAAAAATAACTTTTGCTGAGTGGTTACAACAACAAAACTATACTTCAACTACTTTATTGTGGTATCTGGATTATTGCTGTCGCGATGACTACGGCCAAGGTATTAATCAGGTTTCTGCCTGGGCAGGACTGCATTATTTTTGCGCCCGCGGTAATCAACAATCTGAACATGGCAGTATATTAACCTGGCCTGACGGTTTAAATGAATTATCCCAGCAGATGCGACAATTTTGTCAACTTAAACCAGCTGCTGCCTGGCAGAATGCCACACAGTTGCGCTCACAACCGCTGGCTTTGAATGCATCCGCTATTTCTATCAGTGAACATGACCGTGGCGTCCATATTTTGATGCAAACGGTAAAGGGACAGTTTTACTGGCTGGAATGCACATATGCAGTTTGTGCTATGCCTTTATATATTGCAACTTATGTCGTTAAAAATATTGAGCAATATGGTTTCGATCCAGCCGTACATTTACCTGCCTATGCTCCATGGATTGTCGGTAATTTTTTATTGCAGGGGTTACCACCAGAAACACCGGCTGCACCTTTATCATGGGACAATGTGCTCTATCAAGGTCAAGGCCTAGGTTATGTAGTAGCCACACATCAGCAAATCAGACAGGGTCCGCCACAATATACTTCATTTACAACTTATACGGCTCTTAATCATGATACGCCTGCTAATGTTCGCCGCTGGATGTTGTCGGCATCACCTGCCGATATCTATACACAGGTAGCCGCAGAGTTGGAAACCATTTATGGTGTTAAATTGCGCTCCAGAATTTTACAAGCGCGTCTGACCTTACGGGGACATGCCATGGCTGTTCCGCAACCGGGTTACTTATCAAATGAGGGGCTAATAGCGCTGCGTAGTCATTCCGGTCGTCTACAATTTGCTCATAGTGATTTATCGGGATTCTCTATTTTTGAAGAAGCCTGTTACTGGGGAAAACAGGCAGCTCAGTCCATTCTCGCCCATTTATCTTAAATAAAAAAACCGCATGCATGTGCATGCGGTTGTGAATTGCTGAGACATTAAACTTCCAGAAAATCCATAATGCTTTGTGCTGCATCACGTCCTTCAGCTATCGCCGTTACCACCAAATCAGACCCTCTGGTAATATCACCACCGGCAAAAATTTTCGGATTGGCTGTTTGCTGTTTCAACAAGCCATTAGTCTCAATTCGACCACGACTATCAACTGTTACACCCACTTCGCTTAGCCAGGGCATGGCATGTGGAGCAAAACCAAAAGCTATGATAACCGCATCACAGTTTAAAATTTCCTCACTACCGGCAATGATTTCAGCCCGACGTCGACCACGTTCATCTGCTTCACCTAAGGAAGTTTTTACCAGTTTTATACCAGTAACCTGATGACTGTCATCAGTAATGACAGCCAACGGCTGAACGTTGAATTTAAATTTTACCCCTTCTTCTCTGGCATTATTAAATTCTTTTTTCGAACCAGGCATATTAGCTTCATCACGTCGGTAAGCACAGATAACTTCACTTGCCTGCTGTCGCACAGCGGTACGGACACAATCCATCGCCGTATCTCCACCACCTAATACCACTACTCTTTTTCCAGCCAAAGATACATACTGGCTGCTGGGCAGATTGAGTAATTGCTCGGTATTGCCAATCAGATAAGGTAAGGCAGAATAAACGCCATCCGCATCCTCATTTTCAATTCCGGCACGCAATCCCTGATAGGTACCCACCCCCAGAAAAACAGCGTCATATTCTGCTGCCAATTGTTGCAGGGTAATGTCGTCGCCAACATTTACTCCCAATCTGAAGTCGATACCCATATCACTGAGAACGTGACGACGACGTTTCATCACTTCTTTTTCCAGTTTGAATGATGGTATTCCAAAAGTGAGTAATCCACCTATTTCTGCGGCTCGTTCATAAACCGTTACATCGACGCCATTACGAATGAGCCGATCGGCACAGCCCAGCCCCGCCGGTCCGGCACCAATAACAGCGACTTTCATACCGGTTTTTTCCACATAGCCAACATCTGGACGCCAGCCTTGTGCAAAAGCTTGCTCGGTGATGTATTTTTCAATAGCCCCAATGGTAACTGCACCAAACTCAGCATTCAAGGTGCAATCTCCTTCACACAATCGATCTTGCGGGCAGACACGTCCACAGACTTCTGGCAGGCTATTAGTAAGATGTGCCAGTTCCACTGCTTCGATAATACGACCTTCATTGGCCAGTCTTAGCCAGTTGGGAATATTATTATGTAACGGGCACTTATTCTGGCAGTAAGGATTGCCACAGGCCAGACAGCGGTCAGCCTGTGCTAGTGCCTGGGCCTGAGTAAAAGGCTGATAAATTTCTACAAATTGGTGACGACGTACTGTCATAGGTTCTTTAGGCGGGTTAACACGCGGTACATCGATAAACTGATAAACATTTTCGCGTTGACTCATGGTGCGTTCCTTGCATTATTTTTGAATATTCAGGCTACTTTGGCCAAATTACTGGGTAACCGCACGTAATTCCGTAACGGTACGCGGTTTATGCCCCAGCAATGCATGGACATCATTAGCTTTGGGTTTAACCAGCACGAAACGGTCAACATAATTGTCCCATTCTGCCAGAATGCGTTCACCCAACGGACTAAAGGTATTCTCTACATGCTCTGCAATCAAACCGCGCAGATTTTCCTGATGCATGGTCAGTGACCCCAGCTCAAGACCTTCAACCAATTCAGCATTGATCCGCTGTCGGAACTTACCATCCACATCCAGTACATAGGCAAAACCACCGGTCATACCCGCACCAAAATTAATTCCTGTCTGTCCTAATACACAGACAACACCACCAGTCATGTACTCACAGCCATTATCACCAATGCCCTCAACTACGACTGTTGCACCTGAATTACGCACCGCAAAACGTTCACCAGCCCGACCGGAAGCAAACAATTTACCTCCGGTGGCACCATACAGACAGGTATTGCCAATAATGGTTGTTTCCTCAGGACGGAAAGCAACACCATCATGCGGACGAATCACAATTTTGCCACCAGCCATGCCTTTACCAACATAGTCATTTGCATCACCGGTTAAGTACAGATTAACTGTTCCGGCCAGCCACACACCAAAGCTTTGACCAGCTGTGCCAGTCAGATGTAAATCAAACTTCTGCGTTGGCAAACCACGATTACCGTAGGCAGCAGCAATCTGGCCGGATAAAGTTGCACCAACAGAACGATCAGTATTATTGATGTCATAACTGAGATCCACGTCCTGACCATTAACGACTGCATCGCCAACATCTTCAATAATGGTACGATTCAGCCGGCCTTTATCAAATGGCGGATTATTTTGCGTACAGTAACAGGAACTGCCCGTCGGTACTTTAGGCTGATAGAGTAACTTATTCAAATTCAGCGTTGTCTGTTTAGCTGTGATGCCAGCAACCACTTCCAGTAAGTCGGTACGGCCGATCAGATCAGTAAGTTGCGTTACCCCAAGCTGAGCCATAATTTCCCGAACATCCTGAGCGATAAATTTGAAATAATTCATCGCTTTTTCCGGTAGCCCGTGGAAATGTTCCTGCCGCAAGGTATCGTCTTGTGTCGTCACGCCAGTAGCACAGTTATTCAGATGACAAATACGCAGATAACGACAGCCCAGCGCAATCATGGGTCCGGTACCAAAGCCAAAGCTCTCTGCACCTAGAATAGCTGCTTTGACAATATCCAGACCGGTTTTCAGGCCACCATCAACCTGTAAACGTACCTTGTGACGCAAATTATTTTCTACTAATGCCTGTTGCGCTTCTGCCAGTCCCAATTCCCATGGACTACCGGCATATTTAACGCTGGTAATCGGACTGGCGCCGGTACCACCGTCATAGCCGGAAATGGTAATCAGATCAGCATAGGCTTTGGTCACCCCTGTAGCAATCGTACCCACACCGGGTAAGGACACCAGTTTGACTGATATCAGCGCTCGAGGATTAATTTGTTTTAGATCGAAAATAAGCTGTGCCAAATCTTCAATGGAATAAATATCATGATGTGGTGGTGGAGAAATCAGCGTCGAACCGGGCACAGCAAAACGTAGCTGGGCAATATAAGGTGTGACTTTATCACCGGGTAACTGTCCGCCTTCACCCGGTTTTGCGCCCTGCGCCACCTTAATCTGAATAACATCAGCACTCATTAAATAGGCAGGCGTCACGCCAAAACGACCTGATGCCACCTGCTTAATCCGTGATACTCTTTCGGTACCATAACGACGGGGATCTTCCCCACCTTCACCCGAATTAGAATAACCGCCCAAACGATTCATGGCAGTTGCCAGCGCTTCATGCGCTTCTGGACTAAGTGCGCCGATAGACATGGCAGCAGAATCAAAACGCCGATAAAGATTTTCCGCTGCTTCCACCTGTTCAATAGCAACCGGAGTAACGGACTCAGTTTTCAGACGCAATAAGTCGCGCAGCATAGCCGGCGGACGATTGTTAACCACATCCGCATAACGGCGATATTTAATGTAATCACCACTATTAATAGCTGCCTGCAAAGTATTAACCACATCTGGATTGTAAGCGTGATATTCACCCAGCGGTTTGTATTTCAGGTAACCCCCGATTTCCAAACCACGACTTTTTTGCCATGCAATCTTATGTATCGCTTGCAAATCAGCATCCAGTTGGGCAAAAGTTGCTCCTTCGATACGGTTAATCATATTTTTGAAACACAGCTCCATCACCTCATGATGAAAACCGATGGCTTCAAACAAACAAGCACAGCGATAAGAGGAAATGGTTGATATCCCCATCTTAGAGATGATTTTGTATAAGCCTTTATTGATTCCGTTGCGGAAATTCATCATTACCACGCGCAACGGTTTGGTAATGGCACCTATACTCACCATCCGTGCCAAACTTTCATAGGCCAGATAAGGATAAATTGCTGTTGCCCCCAAGCCTATCAGGACCGCAAAATGATGCGGATTACGTGTTGAAGCTGTTTCCACAATGATATTAGCATCACAACGCAGATTGGTTTCCACCAGTCTTTGCTGAACAGCACCCACACTTAACACCGCAGGAATCGGGATAGCATCCCGACTAATCTCACGGTCGGATATTACCAGCAAAACTGCGCCATTACGCACTGCTTCGACGGCTTCATCACACAATTGGATTAGAGCTTCTTTCAGGCTAATTTCTTTCGGGTTGTAAACTGCCTGTAACAAATGCTGTTTATAATGTTCTTTTGACAGCTTCATCAACTGCATCATATCTGAGTACAGCAATACTGGTGATTTAAAACTAACCCGATGAGACATTCCTTCTGCTTCAAAAAACACGCTCATTTCTCTACCAATACAGGTATTGAGACTCATGACATGTTTTTCGCGTAGAGGATCAATAGGCGGATTGGTTACCTGCGCAAAATATTGACGAAAATAATCATATAAAACACGGGGTCGCTGCGATAATACGGCAAATGGCGTATCATCACCCATCGATCCGACAGGTTCCTGACCATTCTCACCTAGCACGCGCACAATATTTTCCAGCTCTTCCATATTGTAGCCAAACTGCTTTTGATAAATCAGCAATTTATCCGGCGCCAAGCTGGATTCGCCAACCTGATCATCAGGCAACTGTTCAAACGGAATCAGGGTCAGTACATTTTTATCGAGCCATTGTTTATAAGGATGACGTGCTTTCAGTTCTGCGTTAGTATCCGCCGATTGCAATAATTTGCCTTCATGGGTATCAATAACCAGTAATTCTCCCGGACCAACACGCCCCTTTTGCATCACTTCATCGGGGGCATAATCCCAAATACCCACTTCTGAGGCAATAGTAATTAGCCGGTCATGGGTAATGACATAACGCGCCGGGCGTAAACCATTGCGATCCAGAGTACAGGCTGCATAGCGACCGTCACTGAGCACAATACCAGCAGGTCCATCCCACGGTTCCATATGCATGGAATTGAAATCATAAAATGCACGCAAATCTTCATCCATATCTGGATTGTGTTGCCATGCTGGTGGTACCAGTAAGCGCACCGCACGAAATAAATCCATACCACCATTCACAAATAGCTCCAGCATATTGTCCATTGAGCTGGAGTCGGAACCGGTTTCATTCACAAACGGTGCCGCAGATTGTAAATCTGGAATCAGTGGAGTGTGATATTTATAAGAACGAGCTCGTGCCCATGCACGGTTGCCGGAAATGGTGTTAATTTCACCATTGTGTGCCAGATAACGGAATGGCTGAGCCAGCTGCCAACGCGGTAAAGTATTGGTGGAAAAGCGCTGATGAAATAAGCAAATAGCGCTTTGCATACGTAGATCAGCCAAATCAGGATAAAATTTAGGTAAATCCTTAGGCATACATAAGCCTTTATAAATTGTTACCTGATTAGACAAACTACAAATATAAAAATCGCGATGATCAATACGTTTTTCTATGCGACGCCGCGTCATAAACAGCCGTCGTTCTAAATCGCGTTTTAACCAGCCAGCTGGTGCATCAATAAAAACTTGTTCAATATAAGGCATATCTGCCAATGCAATATCGCCCAACACTTTCGGATTAGTCGGCACAGCACGCCATAAAGAAATACTCAACGTTTCCTGCGTTAGCTCTTCTTCAATAATCGCTTTATATTTCTGTATTAAATCTTCATCACGAGGAAAAAAAATCATGCCGACAGCAAAATTTTTTGCCAGTGTAACGCCTTCTTCTTCTGCTACCGCCTGAAAAAATTTTTTCGGCATTTGCAGTAACAAACCGCAGCCATCGCCAGTTTTACCGTCAGAAAGAATAGCGCCACGATGCTGCATACGTGACAGCCCCAAAATAGCTGTCCGCACCACCTTGTGACTAGGTTCGCCATCAATATTGGCAATCAAACCAAAACCACAATTTTCTTTCTCAAATGACTGGTCATATAATTTGGACATATCCAAACCCCCTTACTTGCTGCACTCACTGCAAAGTACAATTTAAATTAACAGAATCACTAACATACAAAAGTTTTCTTATTCTAGTCAAAAATTTTTTTATTGTTATCGAAAAGTAAAACACTATTAATAGAGCAAAAATTAGTCTAAATAACTACCCAAAACTGATTTATAACTGTCAATTCATTTATAACAGAAAAAAAAAGCTATTTTTCACTAAATTTTGCAGTTGTAATAAATGTCAAATTTTGGACAAAAAAACAATTGCTATTTGCATAAAATGACAATAGCAATTATTACAAATGATAATAATTATTATTTAATATTTGAAATGACAAAGAAAATTTACATTTAAATGAAGCTTATTAGGAAGCCAATTTCGGCTATTTTGTTTCGACTTTTTAGACAGCACCACTTAATGCATAACCATCTTCTATCCATTCCAGAATACAATGATTTTTCTAAAATTCGCTAAATCAAATAAACGTGATTTCGATTCGGAATCAATTGATTTGATAATGCCTATATCAGCTAATTGGCTCAATTTTGTGGATTATGTCCACACACAACAACATCGAATACTTAACCACTATCTTTGATTTTTGTTATGTCTTTGGATTTATTATTTGAGAGAGTTTTCTGATCACATTGGTAAAGATTTAACGCTACTGACAGCTGTGTTACTAATCATAATCGCCAATTTCTAGCTGTCTATTTTAAAAAATCATTATCTCCTCTTTATCCTTGATCAACCAAACCTTTACCAAAATACCTATTTCTGACAGCCTCACCTGCATAAGATGTCGATTAAATTCCTAAAAAAAGCCAAAAGTCTTGAATACTTTTAGCAAATTTATACTGAGTTAATAATTCCACTTTTATGCAGATGACGCAAAGATTTATGAGCAGCAATAGCACAAAGCAAAAATAAATCTCTAATTATTCCTGTCCATAGGTGCAAATATATGCCGTATCCTGCAAAACCTTTACCTGAAACTTTTGACCTGCCGCTACCTGAAAAACCTCATTATCATGATAACTATGCCAATCCTGACTTCCCGGTAACAATACCGATAAGGCACCAGAGATTACCTTCATTGTTTCCAGTTGTTCGGTCAAAAAAGTATATTCTCCGGGCTGCATGACACCAACGGTAGCCGGTAGAGTAGCCGTTTTCATCGCAATAGAAATTACCTTACCATCAAAATACTCATTAATTCGCATCTTTAATTCTCCTTATCTAAATAAAAATAGTCCTTATTAACCAAAAAATAAAAGGAAGATAAATACTATCTTCCTTGTGATTTTATTCTCCGACCACCCCGGCCAGTTCTGCCTGTGCATCAGCATGGTAACTGGAACGAACCATCGCCCCGATCGCGCCATGTTTAAAGCCCATTTCATAGGCTCGTTTTTCAAAAATTTTGAATTGTTCAGGTGTCACATAACGCAGTACAGGCAAATGACTATTACTTGGCTGCAAATACTGACCAATGGTAATCATCTCTACATCATGCGCCCGTAAATCCTGCATGACTTCCAGAATTTCTTCATCACTTTCACCCAATCCAACCATCAGACCAGATTTAGTGGCCACTTCTGGTCGCAATGCCTTATATTCTTTCAGTAACTTGAGCGAATGCATATAATCAGCACCCGGCCGCGCCTGCTTATACAATCTTGGTGCAGTTTCCAGATTATGATTGAGCACATCCGGAGGCGTTTGCGCCAGAATTTGTAACGCCACATCTAAGCGTCCCCGAAAATCTGGCACCAACACTTCAATCTGAGTACGCGGACTGGATTCACGAATAGCAGTAATACAATTAGCAAAATGCTGCGCGCCGCCATCACGCAAATCATCACGATCTACCGAAGTAATGACCACATAACGCAGATTCATGGCTTTCACAGATTCAGCCAGATGTTTCGGCTCATCTGGATCAAGAGGATTAGGACGACCGTGTCCCACATCACAGAATGGGCAACGACGTGTACAGATATCTCCCATGATCATAAAAGTTGCTGTACCCTTACTAAAACACTCACCAATATTAGGGCAGCTGGCTTCCTCGCAAACCGTATGCAATTTTTGCTCGCGCACAATACTTTTTATTTCAAAAAATTTCTTATTACTGGGTAATCTGGCACGAATCCAATCAGGCTTTTTCAATTTTTCTTCCAGCGGTACCACCTTAATTGGGATACGCGCCATTTTTTCTGCACCTTTGTGCTTAACCCCTTGGCTATTGTCTTGACTCATAATACAACTTTCTATGTAGATAGCCGCTCAGATAGCGGTGCATTCAATTGCAATATCAAATAATCGGTTAAACGAGCTGCCACCGCTGCCAAGGTTGGGCAGGGTTGAACCAGTGCAGCCAATTGTGTCATTTCTAAACCAGCGTAACCACAAGGATTTATATGCTTAAACGGCGCCAGATCCATATTCACATTCAGTGCCAGACCATGATATACCGCGCCTTGCTTAATACGTAAACCCAGCGAAGCAATTTTTTGACCGTTTACATATACCCCGGGACGTTTCGGATCATTCACCGCCGCGACACCATAATCAGCCAGTGTAGCAATAATACTATTTTCCAGCCGACTAACCAGTTCACGCACCGTAATCCGTCGCCGTTTGAAATCAATCAGCGTGTACACTATCAGCTGTCCGGGGCCATGATAAGTTACCTGTCCGCCACGATCGATCTGTACTACCGGAATATCATCATGTACCAGAATATGTTCCGGCTTACCGGCCATACCCTGAGTAAACACAGCTGGATGCTCAACCACCCACAGTTCATCTTCTGTGTCCTGAGTACGCTTTGCTGTAAATTGCTGCATTGCGGCAAATACTGGTTCATAATCACGCAACCCCAGCTGTACCACTTTCATAATACAACTTTCACCAACGGGTGCCCGCTCAGCGCGCGATAAATATTATCCAATTGTTCCTGACTTTCCGCTCGTATCAGTACCGTAGCACTAATATAATTACCCTTACTACTGGGTCTGGTGCGCATATCTGTTTCCTGCGTATTCGGTGCGTGTTGTTGCACTACCTGCAATACCGTCGCCGTAAACTCAGGATGCTGTTCTCCCATCACCTTAATGGGAAAATCCTGCGGAAATTCCATAACGCTGGTTTTCAGATTATCATTCATATCTGTACTTTCCCTATTAGCCATCTTTTGTAACACGATATAAGACTGCAATACAGGCTAAAAAAGTAAAAAATTATAATGCAAAGCAAACACCAAGACTATCCAACCATAAATCTGCCACAGTAGAGTTTTAACTTTGCTCTGACCCGCTTATTTCACCAAATTCGCTTTTTGAGCCAGATATGTTTGCAAACCACGTTCACGCAGTACACAACTTGAACATTGTCCACAGCCACCACTTACCCCGTTATAACAGGTATGAGTATGATCACGCACATATTGCAGATAACCCAGTTCATCAGCCAATGCCCACGTTTGCGCCTTATCCAGATACATCAGCGGAGTGAGCAAACGAAAATCATAGTCCATAGCCAGATTCAGTGTGACATTCATAGATTGCACAAATACCTGCCGGCAATCCGGGTAACCAGAAAAATCGGTTTCACAGACACCAGCAATAATGTCATGAATGCCCTGTCCCTTAGCATAAATAGCGGCATACAATAAAAAAACCGCATTACGTCCATCGACAAAAGTATTGGGCAGCCCATCATCGGCCAGTTCAATTGACTCAGTTGCATCCATCAATGCATTATGAGTAATGCTTTGCAATAGTGATAAATCCATCACCTTCTGCGTAACACCCAAATCCTGTGCAATCCAACGCGCCTTTTCAAGCTCAATGGCATGACGCTGACCATAAAAAAATGTAATGGTTTGTACATTTTCACGACCATAATTGGCGATTGCTTGTAACAGACAGGTAGTCGAATCCTGACCACCGGAGAAAATGACCAGCGCTTTAGCAGATTGTTTCATAGATTTTCCGTTTCCTAGTTTTGATTTCAGAGCAGACAAAACCTTGTCTATCGATCTGACGTGGGAGGTTTTCGAACCACGAAGAAACAATTATAAAACATTTGCTCAACCAAACAGTCACTTTGCCCCGAAAACCTGCAAAACAGGTAAAATACATCCTTTTAAGCGCTATTCAGATAGACAACAACCATGCTGGTATTGGGAATTGAATCATCTTGTGACGAAACTGGTGTTGCCCTTTATGACACCGAACAAGGACTGTTGGCACATCAGCTACATACACAGATAGCAATGCATGCCGAATATGGTGGCGTTGTACCGGAATTGGCCAGTCGTGACCATATTCATCGCCTGACGCCATTAACACAGGCTTGCCTGCAGGAAGCGGATAAAACCATCGATCAAATTGATGCCATAGCCTATACACAAGGACCGGGATTAGGTGGTGCTTTACTAACTGGTGCCAGCTTTGCCAATGCACTGGCCTTTGCCCTTAATAAGCCGGTTATCCCTGTGCATCACCTTGAAGGCCATATGCTATCGCCTTTACTCAGCGAGCACAAACCAAGTTTTCCTTTTGTGGCTTTACTCGTATCAGGTGGTCATACCCAATTTATGGCAGTCAAAAACATCGGTGATTATACCTTGCTGGGAGAAAGCATTGATGACGCTGCCGGAGAAGCATTTGATAAAACGGCTAAACTGTTAGGTCTGCCTTATCCAGGTGGAGCCAAACTAGCTGAACTGGCCAAATTGGGACAACCCGGTACTTTCCACTTCCCGCGCCCAATGTTACATTCGCATGATCTGAATATGAGTTTCTCCGGTCTGAAAACTGCCGTGCTTACGGCTGTCAATAAAATCAAAAGCGAAATCGACTGTACTAATGGGCTACCAGAACAGATACGTAACAACATTTGTCAGGAATTTCAGAATGCTGTAATCGACGTTCTGAGCAGTAAAGCTCGTCAGGCATTAAAACAAACCGGCTTTCGACAACTAGTGGTCGCCGGTGGTGTCGGCGCCAACTGGCAGCTACGACAACAACTCAGCAATCTGCCAGGCATAGAAACTTTCTTTCCACCTATGGCCTATTGTACTGATAACGGTGCCATGATCGCCTTTGCAGGTGCCATGCATCTTGCTCAGGCTCAGCCAGCAGGCAGCTTTAACGTCAAAGCTCGCTGGCCACTAAACGAAATCGTGCATTAATTCACTATCCGACTACTGATAATAAGCGATAGCCAATACTTTTTACTATGATCGAAATAAAAAACCTAAGCTTACAACGTGGTAACAAAATACTTTTGCAAAATGCCAACCTCAATATTTACCCTGGCCAGCGCATTGGCTTGATTGGCAAAAATGGTACCGGTAAATCCAGTTTGTTTGCATTAATTGAAGGCAAAATCAACTATGACAGTGGTGATTTACGTCTGCCTAAACACTGGCAACCAGCTACTGTTAAACAGGAAACGCCAGCACTGGACATACCAGCGTTGGAATTTGTCTTACAGGGCGATATCGAATTACAGCAATTACAGCAACAACTACACGAAGCCGAAAAAAATGATGACGGCATCAAACAAGGTGAATTGCACGCTCGCCTTGCTGAAATAGATGCTTATAGTGCCCCTGCGCGTGCCGCCAAACTGCTTAACGGACTGGGATTTTCTCAACAAGAACAACAACAGCCAGTCAAATCATTCAGTGGTGGCTGGCGAATGCGCCTTAATCTGGCGCAGGCATTAATGTGTCGCACCGACTTATTGCTCTTGGATGAGCCCACCAACCATCTGGATTTAGAAACCGTATTGTGGCTGGAAAACCATCTTGCCAGTCTGGATACCACGCAGATCATCATTTCCCACGATCGCGATTTTTTAAACGCCACTACTAACATTACAGTCGAACTGGCACAACAAAAACTGACTGCCTATGGTGGTAATTACGATTTTTATCAGCAGGAGCGCGCCCAGCGCCTCAGTCAACAGCAAAGTGCCTATCTCAAACAACAAGCCCATATCCGGCATCTGGAATCATTCATTAACCGCTTCAAAGCCAAAGCCACCAAAGCCGTGCAGGCGCAAAGTCGTATTAAAGCACTGGCACGACTGGAACGTATTGCTCCAGCTCATTTGGACAGCGAATTTTCCTTTAAATTCTCGCAGCCAGATCACTTACCTAATCCCCTAATCAAACTGGAAAATCTTAATCTTGGCTATGGAGATAAAACCATCTTGCATGATATCAACTTATCAGTTGAATCTGGTGCCCGTTATGGCTTACTCGGAGTCAATGGCAGCGGTAAATCTACCCTAATTAAAGCCATTTCCGGTACATTGCTACCGCAGGCCGGAACCATTACCCGTGCAGAAAAACTCAAAATTGGCTACTTTGCCCAGCATCAGTTAGAAACATTGCGTGCCGACCAAACACCTGTGTGGCATATACAACAACTTTCGCCTGAAATACGTGAACAAGAAATTCGTAATTTTCTTGGCAGCTTTGCCTTTATTGGTGACATGGCACTACAGCCGATCACTCCTTTTTCTGGAGGAGAAAAAGCCCGATTGGCACTGGCTATGATCGTCTGGCAAAAACCCAATCTATTACTCTTGGACGAACCAACCAATCATCTTGATTTGGATATGCGTCATGCTCTTACCATAGCTTTACAAAGCTTTCAGGGCGCACTGATCGTCGTCTCTCACGATCGCACCTTACTGGAATCTACCAGCGATTCCTTAATATATCTTAATCAGGGTAGCCTACACCATTTTAACGGCGACCTAAATAACTACCGCCAATGGCGTCTATCACAAGAACAAAATAACGCAGAATTTCCTCAGGCATCAACTGACAGCGTCAATCGTAAAGAGCAAAAACGACAGGATGCTCAGCAACGCCAGCAAAGAGCCCGCCAGATCAAACCATTATTAATGAAGATAGATAAAGCCGAACGTGACATAGAACTCTGGCAAAAGCAACAGCAGCAATATGAGCAATTTTTGTCAAGCGAAGATGCCTACCTTGACGAAAATAAAACAAATTTACAACAAACTATTACCAAATTAGCTGAAGTCAAAGTAAAATTAGCACAATTGGAAGAGAAATGGCTTGAATGGCAACAACAAATAGAAGCCATAGACCATACATAGCTTATTGATATATAAGGCATAACAATGAAGCGATATCGAATAATAACCACACTAATTTTTACCGCTGGTTTATGCAGTGCTTATAGTGCTGATGCCAAAGTGTATACCTGTTTTCAAAACGGTCAAGTGATTTATACCGCCAAACCTTCAGGCAACTGTGCCGAAGCTCGTTTGCCTGCCATAGGTAAATACAGTAGTAGTAATAGTAGTCCGCAAACCAAAATAGCATCTCGTCCACGTAAGATTCCAATAACTCAGGTGGCTACTACTGGTAAAACCTACAACGGTGAGCCGCCAAAGGTTAATATCATCCCGAAAGGTAATGATATTAACCGTAAATCCGTGCTGCAAACAGAATTAACCAACGAGCGAAAAGCCCTTGCTGAGGCACAGCAAGCCCTAAATCGCAGCCGTACTGGTAAAGGCGGTGATACAACTGCACTACAAAATGTGGTATTTGATAGACAGCAAAACATTCAAGCTTTGCAGCGTGAACTGAGCCGTATGTAATACAAACCACAGGGAAATTACCATTATGAAAAAAAAGCTACTTTTTACTGCTTTATTTTCTCTGCTCTGCACTCCAGCCCTTGCCAATATTTACGTATTGCTCTCCCCCTCCCTTGTTCCGAAATGTGATATCAACCGTAAAACCATGTTGCAAGCAGAACTAAATAACGAACAAAAAGCTTTAGCTGAAGCACAACAAGCCCTAAATCGCAGCCGTACTGGTAAGGGCAGTGATACAACTGCACTACAAAACGTGGTATTTGATAGACAGCAAAACATACAAGCTTTGCAGCGTGAACTGAGCCGTATGAAACAAGGCTGTAATCCAAACCATACAGGAAAATAACCATTATGAAAAAAAAACTACTTTTTACTGCTTTATGTTCTCTAATCAGCACTTCAGCCCTTGCCCAAATTTATGAATGTATCGATAGCAGAGGCAATCGCAGCTATTCAGAAACACCTCATGGTAAAAACTGCCATATAAGCAACACCTCTTCCGGTTCATTTTCCGTTATACAATCCCACAATACTCCAGAACAAAACCATGAATTAGATTATGGAGATGATGATCGCGCCAAAACCAAAAAGCCAGGCGATTCTCCTCAAGTAAAAGCGGCGCGTAAGAATCTTCAGGATGCTCAAAAAGCACTAGAGGAAGGCAAAAAAATACGTCTAGCCAGAGAACGTAATTATGTATTCTATCTGAATCGTATTAAAGGTTTAGAAGAAAACGTACAGGCACGACAAAGAGAATTAGATAACGTCCTAAATCAACAATAAGCCAGCTACTATTATGGATTCTGTTGCTTTAGTTTCCAGCAGGACAGCAGAATAATCACCCCAAAAATTGCATTCATTTCTGCTAAAGTGAATGTCTTAGCACCTACTTTAGTCAAAACCATTGTTAACGAAAATGATTAATAAAATACATTTGTGGCTTTTTAATCCCAAAATTAAAATTTCAGCCAAAAAAGAAAACCAATAATTTAACAAAGTTAAAGCTTAAGTTATTTCCAAAAATCAGTATTAGCCAATCAATGTAGAAATTCCTTGGTTATCTTTCCAAAAAACCAACCTTAATTAATCATAATATTTTTTCTTATGAAAATTAAAAATACCACATTGCCGTAACATCAACTGCAATATTGTCAATACATAACAGTAAGACTCTTAATATTAATGACTTTCGATTAATATTAAGAGTCAAAAAATGTCACAAAACTACCTCATCATTCCAACTTGGGATGTAAATCAACATATTGCTGTTTACGCAGTTCTAATTGTTGAATTTGCTGCTGTAACCGTACAATTTCCGCATCAATATCATCAACACTCTGCTCAATTTGCTCATACGTTTCCACCAGCAATTCGCGCGCTTCCTGCTTATTCGCCGCTGATGGTGATACCCCACGCAGCGGACGTTTTGCCGTTTCTTTCATCAACAAACCAGTAGTGATACCGATTAATCCGACCACCATCAAATAATAAGCCGGAATATATACATTATGCGTTACATCGACCAAAGTAGCAGCAATAGTTGGTGTCAAACCAGCAATAATGACTGCAATATTAAAAGAACTGGCTAGCGCACTATAACGAATACGCGTTGGAAATAGCGCCGGCAATGTTGCGGCCATCACACCGGTAAAAAAATTCAGAATAACCGCCAGAATAAACAGACCAAGAAAAATCAGTCCCACTTTCCCACTGATAATCAAATGAAAACACGGTATGGCTAGTACCAGTAATGCCACTGATCCGCAAATAACAAAAGGCTTACGCCCGATTTTATCACTGACAAATCCCACAATTGGCTGCATAAACAACATACCTATCATAATTGCTATGATAATGAGCACCCCTCGATCTTCATCATAATGCAGATTATGCGATAAATAGCTGGGCATATATGTGAGCAACATATAATAAGTAACATTAGTAGTGAGCACCAACCCAATGCTAACCAGTAAAACCCGCCAAAAGCGAACAATAATTTGCCGAAAAGAAATCTGCGGACGATTATCTCCCTGCTCCTGTACCTCTTTCTCCATCATCGCTACCTGCTGCTGAAAAGCTGGTGTTTCTTCCGCAGCATGACGCAGATATAAACCTAACAATCCTAATGGTGCGGCCAGAAAAAAAGGTATGCGCCAGCCCCAAGAGAGAAAATGCGCTGAACCCATAATATTTTCCAGCAACACCACCAATCCAGCCCCCAGCACAAATCCCGAAATTGAGCCAAATTCCAGAAAACTACCCAAAAAACCACGTTGACGATCTGGAGAATACTCTGCTACAAAGATAGCTGCACCAGTATATTCCCCACCTACAGAGAAACCTTGCGCCAGCTTACAAAGCAGTAACAAAATAGGCGCCCAGATTCCAATACTATGATATGACGGAATTAAACCAATACAAAAAGTGCTTAGTGCCATCACAATAATCGTTGTCGACAACACCTTTTGCCGACCAAGACGATCACCTAGTACACCAAAAAACACGCCACCGAGAGGGCGTACTAAAAACGGGATCGAAAAAGTACCGAGCGCAGCAATCATCTGCAAACTAGCCGATGCATTGGGAAAAAAAACCTGCCCTAATGCATAAGCCACAAAACCATACACACCAAAATCAAACCATTCCATTGCATTGCCCAAAGCAGCTGCAGAAATAGCCTTACGCAACTTACCCTGATCAATAATCGTTATATCGTGCAATTGCAGCGTACCATCTTGCGTTGGAATCAATGGTGGCACATGAGAAGAAGCCTCATTTTGTTCATTTGTCACAGACATAAAAATCCTCTCATTAATATTTGAAATATCCCCAATGTGAATATCCTTACTATAAAATTACATTAAAAACAGTAATGTACATCTTAAGAGATATCAAATATCAAACCACCAAATTCCCATAACCGCAAAATATTTACATCTTCACTGCACGCTTACCTCCTCCTGTTCTTGATAAAGTGCCTGTAAATATAATGGTAACTGCTGATGAATTCTTAGCAATTGGCGCCATAACACTTGCTCCACCATCACAGTATCATTTCCCAGTCTTCCAGCTTCCAGCTGTAATTGAACTTCCTGCCAGATAGCGTCAAACTTAGACCGATCTGCTTGTTCCGACATCTGAGTAGCCATACTGTTCGCAATCTCACAACATAATCCAATCGCTTCTGGTTGCAGCTCAGAGCGCATACGATCTACCTGACTGCGTAGTGCACCGAGTGCGGAAATGCAACTGATAAGTACATAATTTAGCTGTAAAAGCGTTTTGCCTTCTTCCACACGCCTGCCATAACGACCTGGTTGCAACGACATATCGGCAACCGTATTACTTAATGTGGCAGCCAGCTCATAAGCACCACGTCTGGCAGCACGATAGGCAACATCATCTGTCTGACCAGCTTTCAACTGCTGAGCAACTTGCTCTAAATACCGTGCGTCACAAACCAAAGCTTGTCTCGCAATTCTTCCCAGCGTCATATAGCACCAGTCCGGCCATAAATACGATACTGCTGCCCAGGCCAGTACTGCTCCTAAAATCGTATCCACAAACCGGGGCAGCATCACCGCTTGCGTATCTATTCCGATAATGGCAAATCCAACCAGTACCTGCACCGTAATAAAAAATGTTGAAAAACTATAACGGCGCAGTCGAAAAACAAAAATCAAAACCGTACTGATCACCACCACTACCAGCTTACCTGCCAGTGTAGGGACAAAAAAAGGCATAATCGACCCCACCGGTACCCCCAACAAAGTACCGACAATACGTTGTTTCAAGCGTGTAGTCGTGGCCGTATAATTCGGCTGGCAGACAATAATTCCCGTCAGTAAAATCCAGTAACCCAGTTTTAACTGTAATCCTTCCACCAGTAAACAAATCACACCAGTCAGAATCGCCAGCCGAATTGCATGCCGAAAAACACTCGATTGCAGCGTTAGGTGCATTCTTAAAGCAGGGATGACATCACGCAGACGATCCACATCCATCCCAACAATCGTATTTTCTGCTGCCGGTTCACTAACAGCCTCACTTCTAAACTGACTAAGCAACTGCAACAACTCATTAATCACCAATACATTGCTAATTAACTGGCGCCAGCCTAGCGTATCCTCGTCTATCCCATACTCATCCACATACAAAGCCACAGCCCCTTGTACACCTGCACCTGCACGAGATAACTTATCATCAAATACATAAGCCTGATTTTCATGCAGACAACGACTCATCTGTTGACACGCCTGAGCTTGCAAAACAATCAAACGCTGAATGCGATAAATCAAATCAGAATGCGCTAACTTGCCTGACATCGCCACATAATCCACATGACGTGAACTAATACGTTCATGGATATTCTGTGCCGTCAGATAATATTGCAACAATACACCCGTGCGTCGATAACGTTGTTGTCGTCGTAAACGATAAAATAAAGCTGCACGACACTGATTAAAACCATTAATAACTGCCGTATTCTGCATAGCCAGCTTAAACTCCTGCTCAGGCAAAAACTCAGCTTCATCTGGATCAAAAAATTGTGCTTTTATCAACATATATTCAGCCAAAGTGGCATATGCATTAGCCAAACTATCCTGTACAGGTCGATCTGGAAACAACACATGCAATACCAACGTGCATAAACTGAATAAACAGGTACCACAAATCAGCATTAACGGATTGGTATACCATGGCAAATGTGGCGCATAAGTCAGTACCGTATACAACATCACCAACAACGTGCCAAAGGCAATTGTTCTATAGCGCATATCCACCGCGCCCAGCATAGTTAAACTGAATGCTGCCAATACCATCAGTAAAGAAAACGCCAATGGATGCCCATATGTCCATTGCACCAGCCCAGCAGCTAACGAAAAATAAGCCAGCGTAAAAAACAGATTACGTAATCGCCCAGTAAATCCATCATCCAGATCCACCAATCCACCCGCGATGATGCCCAGAAACAACGCCGAGCTTTCCATCGTATTTTTGCTATACCACACCCATAATGCTGCCAATACCATGCTAACCAGCATAGGAACATTAGCCAGATAAGCACTGCGTACAGGAAAGATTCGCATCACCTCGCCTCAACTCAAGCAAAAACATAACCATTTTATAAGTTATGCATAAAATCAATACACTCAATGATCAAAACAAAAAACCGGCCTTAATTGACCGGTCTGCAGAAAATAAAACCTATATTACTTCTTATCGGCCTGTGCCTGCCAAGTATCACGCAACGTCACCGTCCGGTTAAATACTGGACTTTCTGCCGTGTGATCATATCGATCAGTCACAAAATAGCCCAGTCTTTCAAACTGATAACGTGTTTCCGGTGCTAGCGTTTGTGCCACCGGCTCCACCAAAGCATCAATTTCTGTCACAGATACAGGATTAACAAATTCAATAAAATCAATATACTGACCATCTTCACCGCGAACTGCATCAGGGCGCGACTGCGTAAACAACCGATCATATAAACGTACCGTTGCTGGCACAGCATGTTCCGTCGATAGCCAGTGGATCACACCCTTAACTTTTCGACCCTGAGGTTTAGAACCCAGCGTTTCATGGTCAATACTGCATTTAAGCAATACCACCCTTCCTGCTGCATCACACACCACCTCATCACACTTAATCACATAACTGTAACGCAATCGTACTTCACCACCTGGTGTTAGTCGCTGCCAACCTTTCGGCGGCTCCTGCGCAAAATCGTCAGCCTCAATATAAATCGTCTTCGTTAACGGCATCATCCGTTCGCCCATTTCCGGGTGGTTAGGGTGAAACGGTGCTGTTCGGCTCTGCGTTAAAACCTCATCATAATTAGTTAGCTCAACCTTAATCGGATTGAGTACCGCAATCATACGTGGCGCAACATCTTCCAGATCTTCACGTATTGCTCCTTCCAGCACACTCATATCCACCACATTTTCACTTTTGGAAATACCCACCCGTTTGGCAAACAAACGTAAACCTTGTGGAGTATAACCACGACGTCGCATACCGGAAATAGTAGGCATTCGTGGATCATCCCAGCCACTAACATATCCCTGCGTTACCAGCTGATTGAGCTTACGCTTAGAAGTTACCGAATACAACAGTTCTAATCGGGAAAATTCATACTGATGTGGCTGATGAGCAATGGTAATATTTTCCACTACCCAGTCATACAACGGGCGGTGTGATTCAAATTCCAACGTACACAAAGAATGCGTAATTTGTTCAATAGCATCCGAAATCGCATGCGTGTAATCGTACATCGGATAAATCACCCATTTATCTCCAGTACGATGATGATGTACCCGTCGAATACGGTATATGACTGGATCGCGCAGATTAATATTACCGGCAGCCATATCAATCTTTAAACGCAACGTCTTACTACCATCTGGAAATTCACCATCGCGCATCCGCTGAAATAAATCCAGATTTTCTTCCACCGAACGCTCACGATAAGGACTATTTTTGCCCGGTTCAGTCAGCGTACCGCGATATTGGCGCATTTCCTCAGCATCCAAGTCATCAACATACGCCTTACCTGCACGAATCAGTTCCAGCGCATATTCATACAACTGATCAAAATAATCAGAGGCAAAATGCTCCTCATGCCATTCAAACCCCAGCCACTGCACATCTTCCTTAATCGCGCGCACGTATTCATCCGATTCCTTCTCCGGATTAGTATCATCAAAGCGCAGATTACATAAACCATCATAAATAAAGGCCAGACCAAAATTTAAACAAATAGACTTAGCATGGCCTACATGCAGATAGCCGTTTGGTTCTGGCGGAAAACGTGTAATTACCTGCTGACACCGACCATTCTGCAAGTCGTCTTCGATAATAGAACGGATAAAATGATTATCCGCAAACTGATCTTTATTGAGCATAATTATATTTAATATAAGAATAGGCATCCTGTCTGACAACCACAACAGACCGCCTGAAAAACAACAGAAAAAAGTAATTATACCTGAAAAACAACTACAATTTACACAAAGGCAGAGACTAAAGCCAACGATGAATAAAAGAACACTAGACAACAGCGTACTGATCATCCATTCTGGTTAATACCGATCACCCTTAAGCATTACACCACAAATAATAAAATTAACACTTTATCCCGAATCAAATATAACCATTTATTTTTATTAAATTTAAATCTAGCCTACCATCATCAATTACAACTAACCCAGCTGTTAACATACTTACCAATAAATATCTTGCTTAAATTTTTCTGATGGCAACAACGTCACATTTATTTTCAACGATTAAAATATCGGTAGTGTCCCACAATACGCCATTTAAACAACACATCTTCCAGTCTGGCGCCCTCACCAATATTATGAATCACCCAACGCCGACCATTTTTAATCTTATTACCAACAACACCAATATGCGCCAATCCATTATCTAATCGCCAGGATACCACATCACCTGCCTGGTAATCGCTACCATCATGGGTTATCGACAACGATTTTCCCTTTCGTTTAAACCATACTTCCAAATTCGGTACCCGCCGATGATCAATATTTTTATCAGTCCCCTTTAATCCCCAAAGCTAAGGGTATTGATTAAAATTAGTCTGCATATAAACATGAACCAACTTTTGTAAATCAATTCCAGCATGACGAAAAGCGCGAATCACCACATCCGAACATACTCCCCGATTTATAGGCACATCACCATTCGGATAACTCAATATCACATAAACTGGATCATAAAAAAGCGTTTTCCCGATCTGTGCCATGGCACCATTAGCAACAGATAGATTATTCGCAAAAACCGCATCAATTTGCATACCAATTATCAGCAATAAAATTTTGCTAAACTATATTTTTATCCACCTTAACTTCCAAACCACCACAGCATATTCCTTTACAAAGTAAAAGCCATCTTTATTATCTGCGATGAATATCCTTACTCAGCAAATTACAGGCAATATTTATATAGCAAAATATATTATCTTTTGCTATATAATAATACAAATTGAACAATAACCAATTGATAAATTGTAATTATTTAACAGAATGCGACAGCCTCTCCAGCTCCTTATATATTCCACCAACATCTTTTGTCTGATATCAAACCACTCTTGTTTTAACGCACTGAGCTTAGCGAAATGTTTCAATAATGAACCATAGATTTACAAGAAAAACGTGACTTGCCTAATTTCTGATTTTTGTTAAACAGATCAAACCGTTTATTAACCCAGCAAATGTACATCCGTAATGTAATACCACAATTCACAGAATTGATGTCAGACCAGAATAAATATCAGATTACAGACTGCTAAATAGCAAATTATTTGAATAGGTTTTGTTGCTAATCGCGCAAAGGTGGCAAAATGTAACCCATAATAGCTTTACAAGCATTTAGATAAGTAAAGATAAGAATTAATAAAGAGATTAATGTAAATTTATTCCTTACAGTCTCTGATAACTACCTAGATATTAAACTGATGTTTAAGCTAATTTAAATTCAGATATATTACATTTAAATTAACATATTAGGTTAAATACCCTTTATGTTAGATAAATAAACATCGGCACCTGAACAGTGCCGACATAATAAGCATTAACGATAGTAACGTGTGGCACGGCGATATTGTCTGTAGCCACGGTTGTAATGACGTTTGTAGCTACGTTGATATTGTTTAGCGTTACGATGGTAGCGTTTGTAACTACGTTGGTAACGTTTATTGCTACGATGGTATTGTTGATTAGTTCTGCGATATTTTTGATTGCTAGCACCGCGATAATGTTGTTTACGCACTGTATTACGGTTATGTTTATAAGCATAATGACGACGGTTTTTATTGATGCCGTAATGCTTGGTTTGATTACCTTTATAACGACGGTAGTGCTGACGTTGTTTTTTAATTGGTTTGGCTACATGGTTGCGGTATGCTTTTTTGGTTTTTTTAACATTGTTATAAACGGCTTGATGCTGCTTTTTGCTGTATCGTCTGCTATGAATTTGAGCACTTATAGCACTGGCACTGAATATGCACAGGCTGAAGATAAGCATAGCCTTAGTAAAAATTTTACGCATTGAATACTCCAATTTGTTTATAAGAAAAATTTCTAGCAGTGAGTATTTCACCACGGATGAATTTTACATATATTTTTTTATCTTTAACAGGCTTTAATTTTCTATTACAATAAATACAACATAAGTTATTTTTATTTAAATTAATTTTCCCACCTTGAATCGTTGCCACACATTGGTGGTAAATGTCCAGTTACTGAATGATTAGTTTGATTACCTTTATAACGGCGCTCATGCTGACGTTGTTTTTTAATTGGTTTGGCTACATGTTTACGGTATGCTTTTTTGGTTTTTTTAACATTGTTATAAACGGCTTGATGCTGCTTTTTGCTATATCGTCTGCTATGAATTTGAGCACTTATAGCATTGGCACTGAATATGCACAGGCTGAAGATAAGCATAGCCTTAGTAAAAATTTTATGCATTGAATACTCTATTATGTTAATCTGAAGTCACTATTGGATAAATCAAAAATTGTATATATTGTGCGTTTTCAGCAATCTCTTTATCGTAATAAATTAATGAATGATCGTAAAGGCATCTTTTTTCTTTATTATTCGATAGACATACTTTATTGATCTCAAAGTCGCTAAGTAAAAAAAAAAGAATTCTATGCCTTAATAACCAGCTAAATAAATTTATGGCATTAAATCTGGTTTTTATTATTATGAGCACAAAGAACTGTAATTGATTTGATAACAGTTTGTCCGTCTACCAAAAAATGAATATCGGATGCAAGCAGATGCATGAATTTAGCCTTCAAAAAAATGTTGATTTTCATGTTGTTTTTTATTAAATTTGATAACATTTAAGCCATATTCATTAGTTATATTTAACTATTAAAGCTTTTAAAAAAATCTGACAACTCAACTTGATAATCAGGCAAAGTCCTATGTCTTAAAGTATGCGCTAAAGCTGAGCAGGAGATTAGTTGACAAACAACGAAAATAGTGGCTAATAATATTTTTTGCATTTGGCCACCTCTGATTTGAAAAATAAGCATTCAATAGTTATCTAACTTATAGTACTAGTAAATTACATAACAATGCAAAAATTAATCTATCTTTGTTAAAATTATGCTATTTATATGAAAAAGAAAATGATATAAATCATATTCTAAGAGCTTTTACTGGTCATATTATCAATCCTGTCGGAAAAAAATCTGGTAGTTATATAAATTATTTGCATACCAGTATTTCTTATTCCGGTCTTATTCATTATGGTTATTCATATTTAAATTATTTAATAATCAGTGCTAATACACACCTTCAAGACGTGGAGAAATGATAAAGCGTAAAGATTGGTCGTCCAGATCATGCTCCTGTGTGTACACAACATCATTGAATTTATAGGAACAAGATTTTACTTTGCCTGTGGATTCACATACTTTATTACGCTCGAAGTCGCTAAGCACAAAATCAGGATCAAATGCTTCACTAATAAGCTGAATAGATTGCTGACATTTATTCATATCGGCTGATTTATTATTCGAGGATTGGTCACAGTTAAGTTTAAGTTGTGTTATCAACTTATCCCCGCTGTTTCTATGCATTGTGAGGTTGATATTAGGTGCAAGGTCATATTCAGATAGAGACTCCTCGTTTTTTTTAATAGGTTTCAGATTATATCGATATTGTTTATTTAAAGTATTGAATTTTTCTATAAAATCAGATGCTTTAACAGATGGTTTAGCTTTATAGATGCGTGGGGGCATAGTTA
Source organism: uncultured Neisseriaceae bacterium (assembly GCA_946481965.1). GTDB lineage: Bacteria > Pseudomonadota > Gammaproteobacteria > Burkholderiales > Neisseriaceae > Snodgrassella. The sequence goes on from CAMLPN010000009.1 coordinate 52,515, forward strand.
GAGCTAATGCTGAGTAAGAGATTAGCTGGCAGATTATGAAAATAATAGTTATAAATATTTTTTGCATTTGGCTATCCTTGGTTTGAAAAAGTAAGTATTCAATAGTTATCTAGGAACTGACGCTATTGAATAATATAAGAATACAAAGGTGGGTTCATTATTATAGATATAATGCTATTTATAAAAAAAATAAAATGATATTGATCAATTTTTTATTGAATAAATCATAGAGTTTATTTAAATTAAATTTACTGGTACTTAAAGAACAAAGCTTTGCCTGTAATTTTCACTTTCCATTTGTTAATTTTTACCAACAATAATAAGCAAAACCATATCCAGACAGATTATCATTTTTTGCAAATAATGCACCAGTATATTTTTCAGCATTAATATAGGTGACACTGTAACAAAATAATGTATATATTAATAATAAAAACCAAAACAATAAAATATTTAAAATACATATTTTCTTAAGACATCAATTAACCATTTATTAAGATTTAATCATTACTTATTCATATTTTATTACCTCATTCACTGATATTAGTTTCTTTGATCTTTTCAAAAACACCAGCTAAACTCATTTGATATATATATTTTTTTTGTAATAAAATGAAGACCTCCATTCTTAAATTTCATATCATCAAAAAGAATTGTTTCATTTGATGAACAATTATTTGTCCATCAGTTTGTATGTTAAATTCACTCCACCATAATGCTTCACCTTCAGCAGGCATTCTTTCATCTAATATAATTGCATCAATAAAATTACCTTTTTATCATAATCATTTAATTGTATATAAAATATTGGATATCATTATTGCCGTATTTCATAAAAATAACACCTTTATATAGAATATAATTCTAATTAAAATAAAAATCTGGATAAAAAAATCACTTTTCATTGTAAATTAAGTAATTTTGGTATGTATAACTACTCTTTATTCGAAAAAAAAGTGGTATTTGATGTTTTGGTAATATCTTTAATTTGTCTGTCACGCCATCTTAATAATCATATGTTGGTAACATTTTTAATAAGTAAAGTAAATTTTTTTGATAATATTTGACATATTTTTTATCGTGCCTGAAGTTGTAATGTTAATACTTCCTAACACAACTAAGCCAATAATAATTGGATAAATGAGGTATTTGATTCTTTATTGTACTTGCAATCGCTAAACTTAAAATCAGAATTAAATAATTTATAAATACTCACGATATGGAGAAATGATAAAGCGAAATGCTTGTTTGTATCGTCCATGCTCCTGTTTGTACTCTACATTATTGAACTCGTAGGAACATGAGTACACCTCGTATCTAGATGAATATCTAGATGAGTATGTAGATGTAGATCCGCACCGTTTATCATTATGTTCGAAGTCGCTAAACTTAAAATCAGGATCAAAAGCCTTACTAATAAGTTGAATAAATTGCTGGCATTTATTCATGGCGTCTGATTTATTATTCGCGAATCGGTCACAGGTAATTTTAAGTCCTGTTACCAACTCAAACTCGCTATATATTGTGAGATAGATATTAGGAGTAAGGAAATAAGTGATTTTATTTACAAGATTATTAGGTTTTTCAATTGTTGCCAGATTATATTGATATTGTTTATTTAGATTATTGAATTTTTCTATAAAATCAGATGTTTTGACTTGATGAATGGGTAAGGATGGTGCCTCAGTACGTGCTAATACTGAGTAAGAGATTAGCTGGCAGATTATGAAAATAATAGTTATAAATATTTTTTGCATTTGGCCACCTCTGATTTAAAAAATAAGCATTCAATAGTTATCTAACTTATGGTACTAGTAAATTACATAAAAATGCAAAAATTAATCTATCTTTGTTAAAATTATGCTATTTATATGAAAAAAAATGATATAAATCATATTCTAAGAACTTTTACTGGTCATATTATCAATCCTGTCTGAAAATATATATGGTAGTTATAAGTATTATTTGCACAGGAAAATATCTTATATTGATAAATACTCTTTACGAGTTGAAGTATCTTATTATTCAGATGTATAAAATAAAATTAATAACCTACGTGAAACAGTCGTGGATCAAGAAATAGAGTAATGATAAAGCGTAAAGATTGGTCGTCAAGATCATGCTCCTGTCTATAACGAACATAATTGAACACATATGAACATGATTTCATCATGCCATTGGATTCACATACTTTATTACGCTCGAAGTCACTAAGCTCAAAATCAGGATCAAATGCTTCACTAATAAGCTGAATAGATTGCTGACATTTATTCATATCGGCTGATTTATTATTCGAGGAT
>CAMLPN010000010.1 GCA_946481965.1 uncultured Neisseriaceae bacterium
AAAAAACTATCGAAATAAATTTTATCAAAAACCAAAGATAAAAATTTAATCACTGAAATAACAATTTTATATTTTTAAAATAAAAGTAATTTATTGTTTTTAATGTATAAATTAATCAAACAAAATTTGTATAAAAAGACAGAGAAATGATGTAACAATAACCAAAAGTGATAATTTCGTCAATAGTTTTATGCTTAACATATATTTAATTTATCCATACCTATCTTTGCGGTTATCTCTGTACGTTCAAAAAAAATAATACGAGCTGAAATTTAAAATAAATACTATTTTATTTAACTTACTGATAATCGGATGTAATTAACTGAACGTACGATAACTGTAGGTGAAAACATGCAAATAAAAAAACGGTGTGAAAGGGTAATTTGAACATAAATTCATAAAAGAAGTTATAATTTTATTTTTTCAATCTATTCTGATCATTGAAATTCAAAATTTATGAGCTTAGTTCCACTTAAAAAAAATCATAGCATCTTAATAGGCATTATCTGTCTGCTATTTATCGCAACTTTTGCCGTTGCCTTTCCTTTGATTATGCATTTAGGCAAAGATAAAACCACCACCGATATTAATCAGATTAAAGCCCGCCAGGTTGGTCTGGTATTGGGAACATCTAGATATCTGCGTAATGGACAGCTTAATCCTTTTTACCAATATCGCATTGAGGGGGCAATTAAGCTTTATCAACAAGGTAAAGTAAAACATTTACTATTGAGTGGTGATAATTCCAAAAAAAATTATAACGAACCCCTAGCTATGCAAACGGATTTACTGAAAGCAGGTATTCCAGCCGAGGCCATGACGCTAGATTATGCCGGTTTACGTACTCTAGATTCAATTGCACGTGCTAAACAGATATTTAAACTACAAGAATTCACTATTATTACGCAACAATTTCATTGTGAGCGTGCCATATTTATTGCTAATAAATATGACTTAGATACTCAGTGTTTTGCTGTACCTTCTGCTACCGGTATGAACCATGCCAAAGTAATGACTAGAGAGTTTTTAGCCAGAATAAAGTCAATTATTGATTTATATATTATCAACAAACAACCAAAATATACCGGTCAAGCTGAACCAATACAATTTGATCAAAATGAAAAATAAATACGTTAGCTGATAAAGTGTTGTTTATTGATAGTGAATATGCATACAGTTAGTATAGCAATTTATTGCTCAGGTAAATTTCGCTATTATGTCATTTGACTAATGTACTATTATATTAGACAGAAAACTAACCATTTATTTTATAATTATATTTTTATTAATAGAATTTTGTTTTATTGACTAACTATTCCTGACTAGTATCGATTTCAAAACAGTGTAATGATTACTATGTGTAGACCAAATACTATTAGTATTGAGACTAAGTTTTGCTTTTTTTATACTAGATTTGACCAGAATTAAGCTTTCAACAACTTTATGGTTGTACTTCTGTCAGAAGAATATAATAAACTAATACAAATATTAATCGCTTAATCATATACACACATCCTTAATGAACAGGAAATTTTCTGCATGCTTAAAATTAGTACTCAGTTTGATGGTGGTAACATTGAAATTGTCGATATCAGTGATCCTGCTAATATTCAGTTAAAATTACCTAAAGACAATGCTGCTGATTTTCGTCAATGGTTTTATTTCAGAGTTCAGGGTGTGGCATATCAAAATTTGGGAATCAATTTTATTAATGTTAAAGAATCTGCCTATCCTGAAGGTTGGGAAGATTATGCTGCAATGTGTTCCTATGATCGCCTAAACTGGTTTCGAGTACCAACTGATTACGAAAATGGCATTTTGTCTATTAATCATACCCCGCTTGCAAATAGCGTTTATTATGCCTACTTTGAACCCTACTCATATGAACAACATTTGAATTTATTAGGCAATTCACAAAGTAGTGGTTTATGTCAGATTGATGATTTAGGTAGTACACTACAGGGACGGGATATCAATTTGCTGACAATTGGTAATCAGGCTGCCAGTGATCTGAAAATCTGGATTATTGCACGACAGCATCCAGGAGAAACCATGGCGGAATGGTTTGTAGAAGGTTTGCTGGGACGTCTATTGGATGATCAAGATCCTACTTCTCGAGCTTTACTGGATTGCGCCACATTTTATATTGTTCCTAATATGAATCCGGATGGATCTTTTCTAGGCAATTTACGCACTAATGCCGCTGGTGCAAATCTAAACCGTGAATGGCTTGATCCAAGCTTAGACCGCAGTCCCGAAGTCTATTATGTCCGTGAAAAAATGCAGGAAACGGGTGTGGATCTGTTTTTAGATATTCATGGTGATGAATCTATTCCCTATGTCTTTTTATCTGGTAACGAAGGTATACCCTCCTTTAATACGGGTCTTGCGCAGTTGCAGCAACAATTTGTACAAGCATTTTTGGCTGCCAGCCCTGATTTTCAGAACAAATATGGCTATGAAAAGGATGAACCCGGTCAAGCTGATTTATCTATTGCTACTGCATATGTAGGCGAGAGATTTAATTGTCTGGCCTACACTCTGGAAATGCCATTCAAGGATAACCACCAATGGCCAGACGATGACTATGGCTGGAATGGTCAACGTTCACTTCGATTAGGTGAGGCGATACTTAGTCCGATTTATGCCATGGTTGATCTTCTTCGTTAATTTTCACCAAATAAAGCTGCTTAATTTGTATACCAATAATAATTAAGTGGCTTTTTTATTGAGGCAATAATAAAAAATTACCTTTTAAAACAGTAATCAACAGTTTTTTTTTCTATTATCCCAGTTACCTATTACAACACAACTGAGGAAAAAGCATGAAAAAAAATATTTTTATCTGTGGTCTTATTGGTGCATTAGCACTGTCTGCCTGCTCTAAAACCAAAGAGGAAAAAGGAACTGAACCACTGAGTTGCGATAACCCTCAGTTGAGCAGTGAAATACACAAAAGCCTGCAATCAGCTATTAGTTCTGACATTCATCAGTTTGTACAACGAGATGGTCGTCATATTGTAGATATTGATAAAGTGTTAGCAGCAGCAAATGAGCTAAATGTATCTTTTTCTGCAGTGGAATTAGGTAAAGACAGCAAGAATAAATCGATCTGTAACAGTCAACTGAATATCACTGTACCTGCATCTGTTTGGCAGCAAACACAAACTTATGCACCTTTAGTTATCGGTAAAACCAACTTTGCTGATCATATTAAACAGCAATTAGAAAGCAGTGGCTTTACTTTAAATGACAACGTTTTTAGTAAATCATTTCAGTACACTCCACTGGGAAGTTCTATTAAAGCCGGTTCTGCAACTAACCCCTCTACTACATTAGGTTCTGAATATGATAAAACAAGTATTCAGAATGTGGCGGTAACTATTGGTAATGCTTTATTGGGTTATGGTGTTAAAGATAAAGTAAGTATAGGCGGACACATTTATAACCGTGACGATGCAGTCAAATTGGTGAATAATCAACATGCTCAAGTTCAACCTGAAACTCACCTGAGTCAAGATGCTCAAACCGCGAGCGCCATTCTAAATGCTAAACCGGTGGCAGTTCCAGTTCCTGTACCGGTAGTTCCTTCTAACGATACTAACGCAAAGTCACCAGCTAACAATGCCGGTAACGATATTAGTGAACATGCTTTGCAGCAAGCACGTGATAATAATGTTAATGCTAACAATGTTATTAATCGTTTATGGGTTAACATGGATGATACTGTACGTAAAACCTTACGCCCCGAAGAACATAAATGGATAGCTCAAAAGCTTAGTCAGTGTCAGACTCAGGCAGCTAATGCAAAAAATTCTGCTCAGGCTGAATATATTCGTCTACAATGTGATACCAAGATGACTAATGAACGCATTAAATATTTAAATGGCTATAGCTTGCATTAATTAAGCATTTAAAGAATGCAGACAGAACACTTTGGTCTGTCTGCATTTTGCTGTTGTTAAATCAGGCTATCTTTACGCATTATGCTGCAACGAAAAATAATACATATTGACATGGATGCTTTTTATGCATCAGTAGAGCTGCTTAGTCGTCCTGATTTGAAAGATAAGCCAGTTGTTGTAGCCGGTAACAGACCAAGGTCGGTGATATGCGCAGCTTCGTATATTGCCCGTCAATATGGATTACATTCAGCCATGTCAGTTGCCAAAGCAAAAAGATTGTGCCCGCAGGCAATTTATATTCCGCCAGATTTTAGCAAATATCGCAAATTTTCAGCACAAATTCATTCTATATTTAGTCGTTATACCCAGCTTATTGAACCAATTGCATTGGATGAAGCTTATCTGGATGTAACTCAATATCAGGGACCTTTAACTTACGCACGCGATATAGCTCGCGAAATACGCCAAACCATTCAGACTGAAACAGGCTTAACGGCTTCTGCCGGTATCGCTCCGAATAAATTTCTTGCAAAAATTGCATCAGATTGGCACAAGCCAAATGGCCAGTTTGTGATTGCGCCGTCACAAGTCACTAAATTTTTACAGCAATTACCGGTTGGAAAAATACCGGGGGTTGGTAAAGTAACCGAACAAAAATTACATGCATTGGGTTGGCATACAGTCGGTGACCTTAGTCATGCTCATTTATCCGTTCTGATTCATTATTTTGGGCGTTGGGGGTATAGGCTTTTTGAATTGGCACATGGGCGTGATGAACGCCAAGTTATGCCCTGCAGAGTTCGGCAGCAAATCTCTACTGAAATTACTTTAGATGAAAATAAAAATTTAAGCAATATAGCTACTCATCTACCTGAGCTTGCTCAGTCACTTTATCTGATCATGCAACAAAAACAATTATTGGGTAAATGCATTACGCTTAAATTAAAAAACTCTCATTTTCAAACTTATACCCGCTCTCAAACATTTTCTTCACCTATTGCGGATAATGAAATTTTACTTGCAAGCGCAATCAAATTAATAAAACGTATGCCGGATGATCCAAATCAGCTGTATCGTTTAATCGGTTTGGGCATCAGTCAGTTTGATCAATATTCCAATCAATCCGAATTAGTATTTGAAGATCTGCCATTACATAACTGTCATTTCTGATATACACAAATTAAAACATATTTATTTTTCAAAACAATAACTTATCTAATATCCAAGATTCTTCTAGATAAAGTTAAGAAAATAAAGCATAATTGAGTCTACTGATCGCAATAGGGAGTATGCGGTCATTTTTCTAAAGTAATATCACAGGAGCTACGATGAGTCATATTAAAGTACCGACTGAAGGTCAAAAAATCGTTCCAGGTCAGGCTATTCCAAATGATCCGATCATTCCATATATTGAAGGTGATGGCATAGGTGTTGATATTACACCTGTTATGAAAGATGTTATTGACGCTGCAGTTGCGAAAGCATATAAGGGCACAAAAAAAATCGTCTGGATGGAAATTTATGCAGGTGAAAAAGCCACACAGTTATATGGTGAAAATGTCTGGTTGCCAGACGAAACTCTCGAGGCAATTAAGGAATATAAAGTTGCGATTAAAGGACCTATGACTACGCCAGTCGGAGGCGGAATACGTTCTTTAAATGTGGCTATTCGTCAGCAGCTCGATTTGTATCAATGCGTGCGTCCGGTACAGTACTTTTCCGGCGTACCTTCACCGGTAAAAGATCCAAGCAAAGTTAATATGGTGATTTTCCGTGAAAACACTGAAGATATTTACGCTGGTATTGAATGGCTTGCTGAAACAGATGACGCTAAAAAAATCATTAATTTTATGCAAAATGAAATGGGTGTCAATAAAATCCGCTTCCCACAAACATCAAGCATTGGTATCAAACCTGTTTCCAAAGAAGGTACTCAGCGTTTGACTCGTGCTGCAATTCAATATGCAATCAACAATGACCGTGACAGTGTTACCATCGTTCACAAAGGTAATATTATGAAATTCACCGAAGGTGGATTCCGTGATTGGTCATATGAAGTCGCTAAAAATGAATTTGGTGCTACTTTAATTGGGGATGGACCATGGTGTGAGTTCAAAAACCCTAACACGGGTAAGACAATTGTCATTAAAGACTGTATTGCGGATGCTTTCCTGCAGCAAATACTAACTCGTCCGGCTGAGTATGATGTTATCGCTACCTTGAATCTTAATGGTGACTATATTTCAGATGCTCTGGCTGCACAGGTTGGTGGTATCGGTATCGCACCGGGTGCCAATATTTCCGATGAATATGCTGTATTTGAGGCAACCCATGGTACTGCCCCAAAATACGCAGGTCAAGACAAAGTAAATCCTGGTTCAATCATATTATCTGCAGAAATGATGCTGCGCCATTTAGGCTGGAAAGAAGCTGCAGATTTAGTAATCACATCAATCGAAAAAGCTATTGCTGATAAGATTGTAACCTATGATTTTGCCCGCATGATGGAAGGCGCAAAAGAAGTATCCTGCTCAGAATTTGGTAAAGCACTGATTGAGCGTATGTAATATATTAAGTTAATGTTGTACAGGATTAAAGACCGAATCCGGTGAGGATTCGGTTTTTTATATCGATATATTTATTTAACTGAATAATATTTAATCAATACCATACATTAAAACTGAACATAATTAAAACTGAATAATCAAATATTATTCAGCAATTTAAATTTCTAGCACTATCGGAATTCAAAAAAATAAACGAAGGAATAAACTATGATTTTAGGAATTGATATTGATTCATGTGGACGTTGCCAGCATTACCATAATGAAAATGACATTGCAGCATTACAATGTAATCACTGTAAAAAATACTATGCTTGTTTCAAATGTCATGATGAATTATGTGATCACCCTTTTGAGCCTGTTTGTATCCGCAATACACAGCCAGTTATGTGTGGGCAATGTAAAAACTATCTGTCCTATGAACAATATCAACAACATTATTGCCCTTTTTGTCAGGCAAATTTTAATCCTAGGTGCGAATTACACAAACATATCTATTTTAAGCCTTGAGAACAGTTTTATTTAGTTATCTCCTAAATCAACAATATTACCGTCTTCATCCCATTCAGTTTTACGTACAAGTTCATTTTTTTCAAAAACAGACTCACTTCTTTTCTCACCTGAGTCATACCAACTAAGCACCACACCACTTACCTGATTATCATGGACAGCTAAATCTGCAATAAGATGCCCCTGATCATCCCATTTTGTCATGGTCTGAACTACACCTTTATGTACCCGCATATCCTGCTTGATTTGACCATTTACATACCAACGCTGCCAGCGCCCTTCAGCCTTGCCATCAACAAAAAAGATTTCCCCACGTTTGTATCCATTGCTATACCAGCTTCTGGTTTTTCCATTGGGTAATCCTTTTTTCCATGACATTTCCAAAGCCAATTGTCCATTAGCATACCAGTTATGCCATAGACCAGTTGGTTTGCCATCTTTAATATTGCCCTGAATTTTTTTTTGGCCGTCAGGATATTTTAAATCTACTTGTTGGTTTTTGCCTGCTGGTAATAACTCTAGTAATTTGTCTAATGGTAATACAAATTCATCATTGGGATTTTCAACCGGCAATGGATGTGATGGTACTAATGTGAAAGGTTCGGAGCTAGCCGTTTTTTCCGGCTTTTTCTCTGCATCAACAGGTTGTACTAAAGTTTCCGTCTTAACTGTTACTTCTTTCTTATTTTCAACTGTTGACTTTAGTCGCCAGACCAAAGTCAACAGAAAAAGAAGAAGTACTAATCCAACAATTAACCAGTATCGTTTTCTGGTTATAAACATGGCTTATGCACCTTAACGTTAAATAAAACAAATAGTTTCGGCAAAAATTTGACATGTATCTTACATTCATTTAAGAGTAAATGATATGGATATCAGGAAAAAAATTACCTTTGCCAATAAGATTTAACATTAACAAATTCATAAATACCAAATTCTGATAATTCTCGCCCGTAACCTGAATCTTTTACACCTCCAAACGGTAAGCGTAAATCACTACTGGTGTGACGATTAATAAATACACTGCCAACGTTAAGCTGCTGTGCCAACTGCCAGGCCAATTGATCATTATGCGTATAAATACTGGCACCTAAACCAAATGGATTATCGTTAGCTAGCTGTAAAGCGTGTTTATTGTCTTGTGCTCTTAAAATAATAGCTACCGGACCAAAGACTTCCTGATGATAAACCTGACACGCAGAAGTAACATTATCCAGAATAGTTGCGGGATAAAACCAACCCTGACTTTCCTCTGGTATATGTCCGCCAATTAGACACTTGGCTCCGTGCTGCAAGGCATCAGTAACCTGAGCATGTATTTTTTGACGCAGATCTTCTCGGTGCAAAGGGCCTAATGTAGTTTCGGCCAACCAAGGCGCTCCCATGCGTAATTGCTGACAATCTTCAACCAATGCAGCAATAAATCTATCTGCAATGTCATCACTAACAATAATCCTTTTCGCTGCATTACATGATTGTCCCGCGTCACGGAAACGAGAATAACAAGCGTCCTCAGCAGCCTGTTTTATATCTGCATCATTTAATACAATGAACGCATTGCTGCCACCAAGTTCCATTACCGATTTGCGCAGATATTTACCCGCAAGTGCGGCAAGATAACGCCCGGTACAGGCTGAACCAGTAAAAGCAAGAGCCTGTGTCTGTGCAATAGCGTATTCCGTATCCTCAGGATTAAGCCAGATTAATTTTAAGGGCAAATTGTCATCAACTAATTCAAATAGCATCTGACTAATTTTGCCAACTGTAGGTGCGGGTTTTATCAAACATGCATTACCGGCACATAGCGCAGGTATTGCGAAGCGCAAAATCTGCCAAATCGGATAATTCCACGGCATGATGGCCAGTAATGTACCCAAAGGTTCAAATCGCACCTGACTAAAGCTGGCTTGTGTAGCAATGGTTTTATGGGCTAATAATTCCGGTGCCAGATGTGCATAGTAGCGGATAAGCGCGATAGATTTGTTAAGCTCTGCTTCACATTCACGCAGACAGCGCCCTACTTCAATACAAATCTGATAAGCTAATTTATCTTTATTACTTTGTATCTGCTCAGCTAGGGCTAATAAATAGCCAGTACGATTTTGGATAGAATGCTGCGCAAAATCTTGCTGCTGTCGCGCCAAAGCTTGAATTAGTCGTTGTAATTCAGCTTTACTCGAATAAGAACGTGAAAATAATACTTCATTACTAACAGCGTGATGACTAATAAATGCCACAATTTTCCTTTGTTAGTGATGTCGGCAATATATTTATATGATATGCAAAGGCCTTGTAATCATTACAAGGCCTGTTAAAAAATATTTACTGATCGCTATTTTCCAGCTTTTGTGCACCTTTTTTGATCTTATAACGCGATTGCAGCCACAGATAATTATTGTTGACTAAAGATTGAGTCAGATTTTTGTTAATCAATTGCTTGGCCTGGGGCAGGATAGTACTCATATCTTTAGGTACACTAATGGATTGTATCTTAACTAAAAGCGGATCAGATCTATTACTAAGTAGCACATATGCTGGTTTGCCATTGGCTGGCTTAGCCTTCATCCATGCCTGAAATTCTTCTTTTGACATTGTTGCTAGAGCTTGCTGTGGATTAAGTTCGGTAGTAGCTGACCATGTCAAAGTGGAATTTTGACCATTGGATGCTGCTTTAAAAGCTTGATTAGCGGCAGCAACAGCCAATTTCTGGCTTTCTGCAACGATATAATCCTGCTGGATTTGCGCTTTCATCTCCTGAAAACTGCCTTGATGTTCTTTACGTATATCAGATACGCGCACCACCCAATAATTACCATTACCCATATCAATAGGATCTGAGTTATATTTTTTAGTTAGCATATCAGTATTAAACAGAACATCAATTAAAGGCTGTGACATATTGTTAGCCTGAGCCATTTCTTTAGTTGTCCAAACCTGATCTACTTTATTGATTTTCAATCCTAATTTTTCACTGATTGGTTGTAATGAATTCGGGTTTTTAAAGGCCAGATCACTTAGCTGTTCCTTCAATTTCGCAATCGCGGTCGTACCTTTACGCATTTGAATTTCCTGCGTTAGCTGCTCTTTAATACTGTCAAACTCAGGTTTTGGAGCGGATGCAGTACTAGGTATTTGTTCGTAAGCAGCTTTGAGTTCTTCAGGACTGACAACTTCTTTACTTGCCTGTTCTGCTGCAGAAAGCTGAACAAATTCGAATTTAATACCCAACGGTAAAAAATAGTTCTTTTTATTGGCATTGTAATAGGTTTGTAATTTAGCATCATCAACTTTGACCTGATCAGCATACGATGCAGAATTGAAAGTTACAGTTTGCATTTGTCTGGATGCTTGCAATAATTCTACAATTTGTCTGGCTTGTGCATCACTGACCACATTACCGGCTTGCAATAGATTTTGCATAGATTGCATTGCATACTGTTTATTCATGTTTTCGATTAGTACATTCTCAGACAAACCACTTTGAGTCAGAAAGTTACGATACTTCGTTTCGTCAAATTTGCCGTTTTCCTGAAAACCCGGATCACTGGCAATAATTTGCTTGATTTGCTCAATCGAGGCAGATATACCTAAATCTTTAGCTTCTTGCTGTAGATAAGCTTCTTCAAGCAAAGCACCATAGACCATATCTTTGCTAATTTCTCGTTGCGAAGCATTTTGATAACGGCGCTGCAAATCGTTTACATCATTGATATTAATTTTAATATCACCAACTTTGCTGATGTAATCAGTACCAGGAGCAGCAATGGTGTAGCCTCCGGCAAACACAAAACTTACACATATCAAACCCAATATTATCTTAGCAGGTGTTTTATATTTTTCGACAACGTGGAACATAAGAGAAGCGTACTTTTCTAAACAAATTGAAGGTCACTATTGTAGCGTCTTTTTTGTGGCTAAACCATGCCGTTTTTGCACTAAATGCATAATTGCGACATTTATGAAAAAAGGCGGTAACAACCGCCTTTTTTCACTACCTTTAAGTGCTGATTACAAAGCATCTTTCAATGCTTTACCTGCACGGAACTTAGGTGTTTTAGCTGCTTTGATTTGCAACGGCTCACCAGTTTTAGGGTTACGTCCAGCACGAGCGGCACGTTCACCTACATAAAATGTACCAAAACCAACCAGAGTTACAGTATCGCCACTTTTCAGAGCATTAGTAACTGCACTGATCATGCCATCTAATGCCTTAGCTGCTGAGGCTTTGGAAAGATCAGCCTCTTGGGCAATAGCTTCAATCAATTCAGACTTATTCACAATAAAGTCCCTTTCTGTTGTGATGTTCATATTATGTTCAGATACCCTTGCTAACCAGTACCTAACCATTACAATACCTATACTTTATAGCAAGCCCAAATTCTTTGTGTCAAGCGTTGATACTGGCATAATTGTAAATCTCAGATAAAAATTAAGCCATTCACCAATTTTGTTGGTGAATGGCTGCATATCAGTGTTTTACAGTTTTAGTTGTTGACTTACGAGACGATTTAGCTATTAGCTGGTCTTCAGATACATCCTGCCATGGGGTCGGTGCATAGGCTAAACCCAGATTGAGCACCTCATCAATCCATTTAACAGGATGAATGGTCAGCTCTTCACTAATATTGGCCGGAATTTCTTCCAAATCCTTGATATTGCCGTGAGGAATTAAGACGTGTTTAATGCCACCACGTAAAGCAGCCAGCAGCTTCTCTTTCAAACCGCCTATTGGCAAAATTTCGCCACGCAGAGTAATCTCACCGGTCATAGCCACATCAGCTCTGACAGGAATACCCGTAAAAGCTGACACGATTGCCAGAGTAATAGCACTACCCGCACTGGGACCATCTTTTGGTGTCGCCCCTTCAGGAACATGAACGTGAATGTCATTTTTTTCATAAAAATCCGGTTCTATGCCTAGCGATTCAGCTCGCGAACGTACGACACTCCAAGCTGCACTGACTGATTCCTGCATCACATCCCCCAGTTTACCGGTACGTAAAATATTACCTTTACCACGGAATTTACTTGCTTCGATGGTGAGCAATTCACCACCCACTTCAGTCCATGCCAAACCGGTTACCTGACCAATACGATTTTCACTTTCAGCCACTCCATAGACGAATCGACGCACACCAAGATAATCATGCAGATTATCTGCATTGACTACTACTGTTTCAACCTTTTTACTGCGCTTACTTTTGCTTTTAGTTTTCGGTGCATTTTCAGCCAGTAAAGCTTGTTTCATTACCACTTTACGACAAATTTTAGCAATTTCGCGATCTAAGGAACGTACACCAGCCTCACGTGTATAGTAGCGGATTATGTCGCGGATAGCCGACTCTTCGATACCTATTTCATCTTCGCGGACACCGTTTTGCTGGATTTGTTTGGCTACTAGATAGTTCATAGCAATATTGATTTTTTCGTCTTCGGTATAACCTGATAAACGAATAATCTCCATTCTATCCAGTAAAGGAGTAGGTATATTTAGGCTATTGGAGGTAGCAATAAACATCACATCTGACAGATCAAACTCCACTTCAGCATAGTGATCCACAAAAGAATGATTTTGTTCTGGGTCCAGTACCTCCAGCAAAGCACTGGCAGGATCACCGCGGAAATCGTTACCTAATTTATCAACTTCATCCAGTAAAAATAAGGGATTTTTAACACCAACCTTAGCCATATTTTGCAATATTTTACCCGGCATAGAGCCAATATAGGTGCGACGATGGCCACGAATTTCACTTTCATCATGTACACCACCTAAAGCTATGCGCACATATTTGCGACCAGTGGCCTTAGCAATTGATTCACCCAGAGAAGTTTTACCGACACCGGGTGGTCCAACCAGACATAGGATTGGACCTTTTAACCGATTCATGCGTTTTTGTACGGCCAGATATTCTAAAATGCGTTCTTTAACTTTCTCTAAACCGTAATGATCCGCATTTAAAACCAAATCAGCTTTAGCAATATTTTTACTGATTTTAGTTTTCTTTTTCCAAGGTAAGTCTAGCAAGGTATCAACATAGTTGCGCACGACCGTTGATTCAGCAGACATCGGCGGCATCATGCGCAATTTTTTTAATTCAGACAGACATTTTTCTTCTGCTTCCTTACTCATACCAGCAGAACGAATCTGATTTTCCAACTCAGTCAGATCATCATCTTCTTCACCTAATTCTTTCTGAATCGCCTTAACTTGCTCATTGAGGTAATATTCGCGCTGTGATTTCTCCATCTGCCTCTTAACGCGACCTCGAATCCTTTTTTCGACCTGTAAAATATCCAGTTCGGTTTCCAGCAAGTGTAAGAGATGCTCAATTCGATTGGTCACATCAATCAAAGTCAGAATATTCTGTCTTTGCTCCAGTTTCAACTGTAAATGAGCAGCTATGGTGTCAGCTAGTCTGCTGTTATCTTCAATTCCTTGAATAGTGGTAATCACTTCAGCAGGAATTTTTTTATTCAGTTTTGCCAGCTGATCGAACTGAGACAATAAAGTTCGACGTAATGCTTCAAGATCATCCGAAGAAGAAACCGAATCTTTGCATTCTTCAATATGAACTTCTACATAAGAACCACTTTCATCGATATGGGTAACTTTGGCCCGGTATAGACCTTCAACCAATACTTTGACAGTGCCATCGGGTAGTTTAAGTACCTGTAGAATATTAGCCACCGTGCCCATTTCATACATGTCTTCTGCATGCGGTTCATCAGTATCAGCATTTTTTTGCGCCAGTAAAAATACTGGCTCATTGCGTTCCATAGCAGTATCAAGTGCTGCTATGGATTTTTCTCGACCGACAAAAAGAGGCAGTACCATATGCGGATAAACAACTACATCACGCAAAGGCAACATTACCATTGCTGTCGGCTGCAATTGAGGAGAATCGAAAACTTCGGCCATATAGTGCCTCAATCTTTCTGTAAATAGATATTAAAATTGACAGTTGAAATGGTGCTAAATAGGATATTTTCAAGTATGAATTTGCTAAAAATACGCTTAGATAAACGCCAATTAATGTGGGAAAATTAAGATGCCAGAAGTTGAGAAGATCTGAGAAAGGACAAGTCAGCGTATCAAATTAACTTGCCCTTATAATAATGAATTAGCGAGTAACCGGTTTATAGCGAATTCGTTTCGGTTTGGCACCCTCCTCACCTAGACGACGTTTTTTATCAGCCTCGTATTCCTGATAGTTGCCATCAAAGAAAACCCATTTAGAATCTCCTTCTGCGGCCAGAATATGAGTTGCAATTCGATCCAGAAACCAGCGATCATGTGAAACAACCAAAACACTACCGGCAAATTCAAGTAAGGCATCTTCCAGTGCCCGCAAAGTCTCAACATCCAGATCATTGGAAGGTTCGTCCAGTAACAATACATTACCGCCAGAAATCAAAGTTTTGGCCAAATGCAACCGCCCTCGTTCACCACCAGATAATTTGCCTACCATTTTACTTTGATCACTACCTTTAAAATTAAAGCGTCCCAAATAAGCACGGGCAGGGATTTCAAATTGTCCTACCTGAAGAATATCTCTTCCTTCGGCAATTTCATCAAACACACTTTTATCTTCGTGCAAACCATGTCGACTTTGATCAACCAGCGACATTTTTACAGTTTGACCAATTTTAACCTGACCTGAATCAGCTTGTTCTTGTCCAGTGATGAGCTTAAACAAAGTGGATTTACCAGCACCATTGGGGCCTATTACACCAACGATAGCACCTGGGGGAATTTTGAAACTTAAATCATCTATTAGTAATTTGTCACCATAGCTTTTGCTGACATTTACAAATTCAATTACTTCATTCCCTAATCGTTCGGCCACTGGAATAAAAATTTCCTGCGTTTCATTCCTTTTTTGATATTCAAAATTACTCATTTCTTCAAAACGCGCCAGACGAGCTTTCGATTTAGCCTGTCGACCTTTAGCATTCTGCCGCACCCATTCCAGCTCATGTTTCATGGCCTTAATTCTGGCAGCTTCTGCCTTAGCCTCATTTTGCAGGCGAGCTTCTTTTTGTTCCAACCATGAGCTGTAATTCCCTTTCCACGGAATACCTTGCCCGCGATCAAGCTCTAGTATCCACTCTGCTGCATTATCAAGAAAGTAACGATCATGCGTCACGGCAACAACAGTGCCGGGAAATCTGACTAAAAACTGTTCCAACCACTCAACCGATTCGGCATCTAGATGGTTAGTTGGTTCATCCAGCAATAACATATCCGGTTTACTTAGTAACAATTTGCATAATGCCACGCGACGTTTTTCACCACCGGAAAGCGTACTGATTTTGGCATCCCAGTCTGGTAAGCGTAGGGCATCAGCAGCGATTTCCAGTTGATGCTCCATGTTATCACCGGCTCCAGCGGTAATAATCGCTTCCAGGCGTGCCTGTTCTTCTGCCAATGCTTCAAAATCTGCATCCGGTTCAGCATAAGCTGCATAGACTTCTTCCAGTCGCTTCTGTGCTCCGGCTACTTCACCCATTCCAGATTCCACTTCTTCACGTACAGTTTTATTTGCGTCAAGTTGTGGCTCTTGTGGTAAATAACCAATCTTAATACCGCTCATAGGTACCGCTTCACCTTCAAATTCGGTATCCACACCAGCCATAATTTTTAAAACTGTAGACTTTCCGGCACCATTTAATCCGAGTAAACCAATTTTAGCGCCGGGAAAAAAAGATAAGGAAATATCTTTAATAATTTGTTTCTGTGGAGGTACAGTTTTGCTGACACGCAGCATGGAATAAACATATTGACTCATATGATGTTATCTTTGGTAAAGTTATGCTTACAGCAACAGCCATTTTTCTCTGGCTATCAACACAAATAATTAATATTTTATCATGCAAATAAGACTTCCTGAGCTCAAGTTTGCGTTAAAATAAGGATTTTTATCATTTTCTCGAAAGTCTATGGATTTTATCTCTGTTGTTGTTGACTTTATATTACATATTGATCAACACCTGCAATTTCTGGTCACTGAATATGGCACATGGATTTATGCAATTTTGTTTATTCTGATATTCTGTGAAACAGGTCTGGTAGTTACACCTTTTTTACCGGGTGATTCTTTATTGTTTGCCGCCGGCAGTATATCGGCAGTCGGCCAAATGAATGTGCATTTATTGGTACTGCTATTACTGATAGCGGCCATTATTGGTGATGCTGTCAATTTTGCTATAGGCAAATATTTTGGTAAGCGGTTATTTGCCAATCCACAATCAAAGAT
Organism: uncultured Neisseriaceae bacterium; assembly: GCA_946481965.1. Classification (GTDB taxonomy): domain Bacteria; phylum Pseudomonadota; class Gammaproteobacteria; order Burkholderiales; family Neisseriaceae; genus Snodgrassella. Next base: position 16,237 of record CAMLPN010000010.1, read on the forward strand.
TTTTAAACAAATTTATTTGCATAAAACAGAAAATTTTTATCAGCAGCATGGTGGTAAAACCATAATTATTGCACGGTTTATGCCAATTATCCGTACTTTTGCTCCTTTTGTAGCTGGCATGGGGCATATGAATTATGCTCACTTTATCCGCTACAATTGTATTGGTGCGGTTATATGGGTTTTAATGTTCTCATATGCAGGATATTTCTTTGGTAATTTGTCTTATATTAAAGAAAATTTATCTTTGGTTCTGATCACAATCATTGCTATATCTTTGTTACCGGCCATTATTGAGATTCTCCGCCATAAATTAAGTAGTCACAAAAATATCTGAGTCTGTTTTTTCAGTTCTCTGACATTTGTTTACATTACAGGTTAATCATGACTCAAATCCATTTATTACCCGACCATCTTATCAATCAGATTGCTGCAGGTGAAGTAATTGAACGTCCGGCTAACGCTTTAAAAGAAATAATTGAAAATAGTCTGGATGCTAAAGCCACCCGCATTGATATTCAATTGGAGGGCGGTGGAATAAAAAGGTTATTTGTCACCGACAATGGTATGGGCATGAATGAAGAAGATGTTTCCCTTGCTTTACAACGTCATGCTACCAGCAAAATTCGCTCGCTCGAGGATCTGGAAAAAGTTGTCAGCATGGGCTTTCGTGGTGAGGGTCTGGCCAGTATAGCTTCAGTAAGTCGTCTTACCCTTACCAGCCGTCCTATAGATGCCAAACACGCTACTCAGGTCTATGCAGAAGATGGTAAGCAAAGCACACTCAAAGCTGCTGCTCATGCCCCCGGAACATCCATAGAAGTAGTTGAATTATTTTTTAATACCCCGGCCAGAAGACAGTTTTTGAAATCAGCCAGTACGGAATTTGCTCATTGTCGTACTATGGTAGAAAGACTAGCGATAGCTAATCCAGATGTGTCTTTCACCTTAACTCATAACAATAAAAATATTTTAAGCCTACCTGCACAGCCATTAACTGCACGTTGTGCCGCCATCATCGGTGATGATTTTATTGCCGCCAGTCTCTGTGTTGATGAAACCATTGATGGTATTCGCTTGCACGGATTGATCGCCAAACCTACCTTTGCACAAGGAAAATCCAGTCAGCAATATATTTTCGTCAACAATCGCTTTGTACGCGATAAAGTGATTTTGCATGCGGTCAAACAGGCTTACCATGATGTTTTACATCTAGCGCAAACACCGGTTTTTGTATTATTTCTTACACTGTCTCCAACTGAAGTTGATGCTAATATCCACCCCACCAAAACTGAGGTTCGTTTTCGACACAGTCAGGCCATCCATCAATTGGTTTTTCATACGTTAAATAAATATTTGGCAAATACCAATGCAAAGCATACAGAATCAATTTCTCAGCCAGATAAAATGCTAAATGATATCATGCATAAACAGCCAGAAAGTGTGCAACGCTTATTTACTGACACACAATCTGCTTGGAATAAAACTTCATCACAAGCTCCTGCACCCTATCGTATGAGTAGACCTCCTGTGCAAAATCCGTTAAGTTTAAAAGAGACGCAAAGTGCTTTAAAAACTTATGCCCAGCTTTATCAAAATGAATCGACTACAAACCACGAACAAAATAAAGTCGCAACACAGTTAGATAGTGAACTTGATCATCTGGAACAATCGCGAGGCATAACTCAAATACCTCAAAATGGTGAAACTAGCGAAATTAATGCTGTCATACCACCACTGGGCTATGCGATTGCCCAATTATTGGATATCTATATTCTCGCCCAAACGACTGATGCCTTAATTTTGGTGGATATGCACGCATCGGCTGAACGTGTTAACTATGAAAAAATGAAGCAGCAACGTCAGCAAAATGGTCAGGTTTCCAGTCAAGCATTACTGATACCGGTTAGCTTTTGTGGCAGCAATGAAGAAGTAGCCACAGTTGCGGAGTTCAATAAGCAATTAAAGGATTATGGTTTAGATGTAGCTGTTCAGGATCAAAATATCATTATTCACAGCGTACCGGCAATGTTGATTAAGAGCGATATAAAAAATCTTCTCCAGAGTGTTTTAGCAGATATGATGCAATTAGGCAGCAGCAATATTATCCAAGAGAAGGAAAACCATATTCTTTCAACTCTTGCTTGCCATGGCTCGGTTCGCGCCGGTCGAAAATTAACTTTACCTGAAATGAATGCATTATTACGCGAAATGGAACAAACTGAACGTGCTAATCAATGTAACCATGGGCGTCCAACCTGGGTGAAATTACGTTTGGAAGATTTGGACGCCTTATTTTTAAGAGGACAATAATAATATTGCTACGATTTAATGTCAGCATTGATTATTAATGAGTACGACTTTTTTGTTGCCGTAGAAAATTTTAATAAAAACAGATGAATTATATTATTTTAATAAATATATTTATCAACATTTATTTTTCTTTTACTTAGTAATTTTACAATCAAAAGATCCCCTTCACATCCATGATGAAGGGGATCTTTGTTTTAATAAAATCAGTATTTACATTTTTTGTAAGATCAGGATCGTATAGAAGATGCTGTGCTAGCTGGAGCAGAAGCATCCCAATCGGGCTGATCAGGAAAATCATCAGATTGTTCTAAAGTAAAGCCTTTCCCATTAAGGAAAAGTTTACCATTTTTTAGTTTCAAATGGGTTTTTAGCACACCATTTTCTATTACTATGAATCCACGCGAATGCATAGATTTAACCACACTGTCGATCATCAAACGAATCGTTTGATCGATATCCTCTAGTGCTTCAACTCCTCCGGCACTTTCATCAACCGTAAATAAAGAACGAGCCTGTGTAACCGCGACATTTTCAAGCAATGCCTGTGGTATAGCAAAATCCATTTCCGATTCAGTTTTGTTTAACATCAGGCTTAATTGCTGTAGATCATTAGCTACGAGATTTTTAAAGGTTAAATAGCCGTGAACATCCACTACACCCTGTGGCATTTCTAACTTAAAACTATTTAATCTTAACAATGGGCTATTGGTAAACAATCCTAGTCCCTCGTTTTTTACAGCAGCCACTATGGCATTTCTTAACTCTTCATTAGTTAACTTTTGGGTAGAAAGTTGAGTAAATTTATTTTTCAGAGCTGCCAAACTGGCTGCATCCAAATGCTCGGCAGAAACATCAATATTCAACGGTCCATAATTATCACTACCGTAATGTAATTTGGCAAATCCAAACTTACCATTACTATTTATCCATTTATCTTGTTCAGATGTTTTTGTCGAAAAGTTTAAATTCTCGACTGCAATTTTTGCAGGCATAGAACTGCCGGTTGGGTTGATAAACGCACCAATCTGTAAATCAGTGACCAGATTAACTAATTGATCCAGACGTATAGAAGAGTCACCGGTATCTTTCCATTCAAATTCCATATTTTTGATATGCAAATCACTGCTACCCAGAGAAATGGCAGTATGACCATTTTCAGTGTGACTGTTCAACTGCAGATTTTCATAAGACACTTTGCCTTTGTCTGCCAAAATAATATTTAATCCCAAGCTATTTGTGTGAGTGTCAAAGCTATTGAAACCCGGAGTGTAATCTATTATTGATTCCAGCCCTAACCAGTTAATTTTAATACCTGATAATTCTTCATAATTAAATTTAGGAATAACCAAGCGCATCTGTCCACTACCGGAAAGATTAATGGTATTGTTCAGCTTAACAGGTGTTTCCTGACCAAAAAAACGAGCCAAAATTTGTTTCGCATCTGGAGTGTATTGAAATTCAGTATTGACGTAAGCACGTACAGGATGAATCCCATTAGCAAACAAACCATGATTAATATGATTAACAATGGTGATTGGTTGCTGCAAAACAGTTCGAACATTATCTGGTAACTGTTGCTGAATACCTGCCAAAAATGTGGGCTTAAAACGCAATAGCATGGTTTCTTCAGAGGTAAACCAGCCACGTCGATATTCATGCTTTTCTACAGTCAGAAATGCATTTTTAGATAGTAAAATTCGCTGCTCTTCCAGACTTTGCTGTGCTTTGATACCTAAATAATAGGGTAAGGCTAGCACAATTAGAATAAGAACAAGCACAATTGAAGTGATAACAGCTAATATACGTTTATTCATGCTCAAAACATCTTATGTTTGCATTTTTATTGAAGATGGCAGGATAACATCAATCGGCCATTTTGTCCGCTGCATTACGTTGTCGAAACTGCTCAAACAAACAAACTGTAGCCGCCATCGCCACATTTAACGATTCTGTTGCCCCTGCCATAGGAATTTTGACATGACGAGTAACAGCTTGTAGTATTTCTGCACTTAATCCGCTACCTTCATTGCCAAATAACCACCCGTTTGGTTGCTTTAAATCTAGATCATATAAATTGCATGATTTAGAATTAAGTACAGTAGCATAAATATTGTAAGAATATTTCGTAATCCATTCAGTTAAACTTGTCACTGTCAAAATGTTCAGGTAAGCATGGGCGCCCATAGCAGCTCGTACCACTTTAGGAGACCAGACATCACAACAATCCTTACTAAGCACAATTTGTCCGATGCCAGAAGCCAATGCTGTACGTAAAATCGTACCAACATTTCCTGGATCCTGAACTCGTTCTAACAAAACCACATCTTGATTTTGAGAGATTGTATGATGATTTATCGCATCCACTAAAGCAATAGGCTCATGGGATTCGGTTAAATCACTAATTTTTGCTAAAAGATGATCAGCTATTAATATTATTTTGTCATTAGCTACTTTTGTCATTAAGGTTTGGATATGTGGCTCAGAATTTCGATTATGCGGCACATACATATTCTGAATGTTATAGCCTGCCTCTATAAAAGTTTCAATCAGATGAATTCCTTCCAGTATAGCCACAAGATGTTTTTGTCGATACCGATTTTGACTGATCAGTTTGGCAAGGTGTTTGATTTCTTGATTATGTGCAGATTCAATAAATTTATAGTTCATGTGGTAAGGATGTTTTCTCTTGAGCCTGAACAGGGCTATTATGATTTAAATGGAAATGATTTAATTTACACTACAGTATCAACAGCAAATACCATCAATCTAAGCAAATATGATATTTTCAATCTATACAAAATAGTTTAAATGGCGGATATTTTATTGTTTTCATCAGATCTTCATGCCTTTGCATGCTGATTTATAATCGTAGAGATTTCATTAATCGTTGTCAGAGTACGTATCGTATCAAATAATTTAGCAGCTTGTGGATAAGTTAATTTAAGCATAGCGAGCCATTGTTTCAGGCGCGCTATGGGATATTTATTATTTGCCAGTACACGCGAACAACAAATTTCAAAAAATTTAGCAACCCAGCCAGCTATTTCCTGCCAAGGCATTGAGTCAATCAATTTACCGTTATTGTAGGCAACAATTTGTCGGGCCAGATCTGGTTTTTGCACTGCTCCACGTCCTAGCATGACATGTTCACATTCACTAATCATCCGTATATTCTGATAATCTGCAAGTGTAAACACATCTCCATTAGCTACCACTGGTATGGACACATTATTTTTGATCCGCGCGATCCATTCCCAATGTGCCGGTGGTTGATAGCCTTCAAGTTTAGTACGGGCATGTACAGTAAGCAACTGAGCACCACCCTGTTCTATAGCCTGAGCACAAGCAATAGCTTGAGTTTTATCTTCGTAACCTAAACGCATTTTTGCACTTAAGATAATATTTTCTGGAATAGTTTGACGAACAGTACTGACAATCTCTTCGATAAGCTTTGGTGTACGAAGTAAAATAGCACCACCGGCATGTTGATTGACAGTTGGTGCTGGACAACCAAAATTTAGGTCAATCTGATTAGCACCCAACTTAATCACATTACCAGCATTACGAGCGATATTTACTGCATCGCTACCCAGTAATTGTACAATCACTGGTGTGCCAGCCTGTGTTTTATTGGCCTGAGCTAATTCTGGCATGTATTTTAACCATGTAGTACGGTGATGAATGGTATGAGTGATACGAATAAACTCAGTCACACATCCGTCATAACCACCAATACGGGTTAATAAATCACGCATCTGTGCATCAATTAATCCTTGCATGGGTGCCAGAAATAACTGCGCATGACTGATTTTAGGTTGCTCAGCAAACAAAGTCATAGAATAAAATATCAACAGTTCAAAAAATAGCGCAATTTGTCATTTGACAAATTGCGCATTGTATTATAACTTAAAATAAATTCTAATATGATCTAATCACGTAACGTTTCAATTATATCGATCAGCAATTCTATCTCTTCCTGACTCATTATGCTAAAACCTTCTTCAAGCCCCAGATCATTTAAAATAGCTTGACCATCTTCAGACTGATTTAATGTACAAAACACTCGCTGCAACATTTCCAGCATAGCTACTTGTCTGGGATGGATTAATACTACATGATGTAAATCATGAATTTTACTTTCTATTAAAGTAGTCAAATTACTGCGGGTAAAATTGGTCAGTTTTTTATAAGCTGAAGCCAAAAATAAACCAATGTGAGCACGTTTTTTGATCAAGCCATTAGCTATTGCAGCAAATGAATCGGATTTTTTCCATATAAGATCTTTTTCTTCAATATCTACTGATTCCAATAATCGCAAAGCTAATAATTTAACATCATAGTATTCTGTAGCAAGTACAGTCATTCCTTTTCTGACATCGGCTAGTTTCTTTATCGGAAAATTTGCAGAAGTGGCAATTACAATTTCATCATAGACATTTACCGGTTGCACTACCGCCAAATAACCCAATTCGCGTATCAGTTTTGCTGCATCAAACGGATTAGCGTAGATTATATCTACTCTGCCTTGATTAATTTCTTTTTGCTCCTCAGTAGAATTAGCCGGTAAAAGCAGATGAATATTGACATCAAGCATTTTTTGCAAACGAGCATTCATAAAATGCCAGCCTGCAAAATATTCAGGGGGAAAATCTGGAGCAATGAGAAAATTGACGGACATCAGTTTCCTCTCTCTGCTTTTAACAAATCCGCATACAGCGCCTGCATTTCTGTGACTTTACTCAAAGAAGGCTTACGTCGTACTGACGTGTAACCTTTGATTTTGCCATCGCGAATATTGGGAATAATGGTGGCATAGACCCAATAAAAACCACCATCTTTACGCAGGTTTTTCACATAACCATGCCATTTCTGACCGGTTTGAATGGTGTCCCACAAATCCTTATAAGCAACTTTAGGCATATCAGGATGACGCAGAATATAATGCTCAGCTCCCATTAATTCGTCACGATTCCAGCCACTCATTTGCACGAATACTTCATTAGCATGAGTAATAATTCCTGCTAAATCTGTGGTAGAAGTAATTAGACATCCATCTGGAAACTGCGTTTCAATATCTGTGCAATATACAGTGCGCTTGACGCCATCATAATGGGTTAACTCAAACGTACGATGAGCGATTTCAGGTACTACCATTGGTAAAATCATTATGGCTCCATAATCAATGGATGATTGAATATTGAATTAATAATTTACAATGTTATCTATTGATAATGAATATTGCTCTTAATTAGCAATTAAAACAATAAATTTATTTATTTTTACAGAGAATTTATTGTTTTATTGATTAAAATCAATTAATGATCATCATTTTGGCAAATAAATGTCTTACTTTATCCAAAATAAATACCCAATATTTACATTAAAATCATATTAATTTGGTAATTTCCGTCATTAACGTCGTTTTTGTTTTAGTCCACTTTGCAAACCCGCCCAGCTCATGATGCTGGCAACTTCCAGTTCATTAAGCTCATAGTACTGACCACGCTTTAAGCGAGTTGGTAATGATATCGGACCAAAACGCACACGTACTAGTCGGCTAACGGTCAATCCCTGACTTTCAAATAGCCTTCTTACTTCGCGGTTACGACCCTCTTTGATGATGATGTTATACCAACGATTAACGCCTTCTCCCCCTTGCTCCCACAGTTGCTGCGCTTTAGCTATACCATCTTCTAATTGAACACCACTTAATAGATTCTGTTTTTGATCATCATTTAACTCACCCAAAACTCGTACAGCATATTCTCGCTCTACCTCAAAACTTGGATGTGCAAAACGGTTAACTAATTCGCCTGATGTGGTCAAAATTAATAAACCGCTGGTATTAATATCTAACCGCCCTATAGCGACCCAGCGACTATTGGCTGTTTGTGGTAATCGATCAAAAATACTCACTCGTCCTTGAGGATCATCCCGGCTGACTATCTCACCCTCTTGTTTGTAATAAACCATAATTCTAGGCAGACGATCAGGCCATTTAATATTGATGATGGATCCACGTACAGTAACTTCGTCATTAGGTGTGATACGATCACCGAGTTGAGCGGTTTTACCGTTAACTCGAACTAAACCCTGCGTAATCCATTGTTCCATCTCCCTGCGTGAGCCCACTCCAGATGCTGCGAGTGCCTTTTGGATCCTTACCGGCTCCATCTGTTCCAGACCAATACGCTGAGCTTTCAGGTTACGTGCACGCTGCTGCGTTTCCAGATTAGGTGAACGCTGCACCATTTTTTTTGCTCTTGATATTTTAGGCTGATTTTTTTGAGACGATTTTATGCTGTCAGATTGGTTTGCTGCTGCGCTATTTAATTGCCGTTTTCCCGGAGAATGTTTTTTAATGTTTTGCTTGGTGGAAATTCCGTCACGCATTTGACGTTTAGTGAGTTTTTTATTTACTTGATTCATTTTCATTCCTTTTCCGTCTGTGATAACGGCTCTTCTGCGGTAATTTCTGCTACGGCAGGTTCAATACTATCAGGGAGAATCAATTCTCCCAATTCAGTCAATGGTGGCAACTGGTTTAAATCATCCAGTTGCAGATCAGTTAAAAAGGTTGTGGTAGTTGCCCATAAATTAGGTCGACCAACACTATCACGCTGACCAATTATTTCAATCCAGCCACGATCCTGCAAAGTTTGCAAGACATTGCTTGACACGGCAACACCGCGAATAGCTTCTATGTCGCTGCGGGTAACGGGTTGCTGATAAGCAATAATAGCTAATGTTTCCAATACTGCACGTGAATAACGAGGCGTGCGTTGTACATCAAGTTGGGACAGCTGATTAAATGCTTCTTTAGTTACCTGAAAACGCCATCCTTCCGCACTATGTATCAATTTTAAAGCACGTCGTTGCCAGCGTTGCTTTAAAGCCTCTATGACCATGTGTAACTGTTCTTCAGTCAATGCCGGCTCACATATTTTGCATAAAGTCTGTTCGTTGAGTGCTTCACTTTGAGTAAGCAAAGCAGCCTCGATTATATTTTCTGCCTGCAGCAATCCACTATCTGAGTGGTTATTTTCAGTTGGATTCAATTGCAATTACCATCACTCTAAATTTATTTTTTATGCGCTTCTTTGCGCGCTAAACGTTCTGCTTTGAGCTGTGCTTCGTGCTGTTGCCCTTTTTTCAGCCATATTGCCCACTGGTTTGGCGTTTCCAGTGTAATCCGTCCAATATAGCCATCACGAAAATCAGTTAGCACTCTTTCCGCAGCTTTTTGATAATCTATCCTGCCACCGCTTAGTAAAGCTCCTCGTTTTTGGCCAATCCAGTTTAGCCATTCATCATCGTGCCAGTGCGGACTATCACTCAGATCAGCCTGATATCTTTGCTGTAACAAAGCTAAATAATGTCGGCGCAAATAATCCAGTAATTCCAGTGCAACAATTTCTTCATCCAGAGCATTTCGACCAACAGCACCGCTGGCAGCAAGATTATATCCAGCCTCTTCGACAATAATTTTTGGCCATAACATTCCCGGCGTATCGTATAGCCAAAAATCATCAGCCAGTATTAATCTTTGTTCCGCTTTAGTTATTCCTGGTTCATTGCCAATTTTGGCACTTTTTTTGCCCAACATGCCATTGATCAGAGTAGATTTCCCCACATTAGGTATTCCACAGATCAAAACCCGCAGTGGCCGTTCCAGACTTTGCCGGTTCGGCACTAATTTACGGCTGGCTGTAATAACTTTATTGGTCGTCTGCCGATCAGAAGAGTCTAGCGCCAGTACATTAGTATCTGGCCTGGAACGGTATTCAATTAACCATAATTCAGTACGCTGCGGATCTGCCAGATCCTGTTTGTTCAAAATCTTAAGCTTTGGTTTACCAGCAGATAGTTTTGCCAGTAAAGGATTGGCACTTGAAGCGGGTAAGCGAGCATCCAATACTTCTATAACCAGATCAACATTTTTAATCCGTTCAGTAATGGCTTTCTTGGCTTTGTGCATATGCCCGGGGTACCACTGAATAGCCATAAACTTTCCTTCAATCAGCATTAATTAGTCTATTATACAAAAAACACACAGGCAGCCTGATTATCAGGCTGCCTGATGTAAACATAAACCATTATAGCTTTTTTTTGCCAATATGGCTGTTTTCAAGTTGCCGGTGACGTATAATAACTGCGTATTTTTGTAATTGCTCTGCCAGCACCTCAACCACATACACTGAGCGATGCTGTCCACCTGTACAACCTATGCCAATATTGACATAGCTTCGACTTTCTTCTTCCATTCTTGGCAACCAGCGCTGGAGATAATGAGTTAAATCACTAATCATCTCATTCATAATTGGTTGCTGAGCAAAAAAAGTTTTGATGGGTTCATCCATCCCTGTAAATGGACGTAGCTGGTCATCATAAAATGGATTAGGCAAACAACGCATATCAAAAACAAAGTCCAATCCTGTCGGTACACCATATTTATAACCAAAAGACTCCAGTACAACATGCATGGGTGCAATCGGTAAATTTACCCATTGCTGAACCTGTCTGCGTAATTGCTGTACATTCAATGATGAAGTATCAATTACATAAGCATGATTTTGCAAAGTTGATAAATACTGACGTTCTGCAACCACGCTTTCTTTTAAGGTTTTCTGTTCTTGTAGTAATGGGTGGCTACGACGTGTTTCTGAAAACCGTCTTAACAATACGTTTTCTGACGAAGTTAAAAACAAAACATCTACCTGATGACCTTGTTGTCGCAGGTTGGTCATCAATTCATTCACTTCTACAGGATTAAAACGTGAGCGAATATCAACACTAATACCTAATTGTGCCACCTGATTGAGCGTATAGTAAGTAATAAGTTCTGGTAACAGTTTAATAGGCAGATTATCAATGCATACAAAACCAATGTCCTCTAGCAAGCGTAAAGCAATGGATTTTCCTGAACCGGATAATCCGCTAATCAATACTATCCTCATCACTCACCGTATTTTCTTCCAACATTGAATTGTGTCGATCTAAGAATTCTTTGGTACTGTCTTTACCACGTTTTTGTAAGATAAAATTGCTGACGGCCGCTTCAACCAATACTGCCAGATTTCGACCAACAGCAACCGGCAAAGTAACACTGCGAACAGCAACATTTAAAATGGCTTCGGTTTCACTCTGAATACTCAGCCGATCAATGCCCTGCATATGCGCATCATCTGCCAGTACCAGATTAATGATTAGTTGTAATTGTTTTTGCGGGCGAATGGCCGTTTCGCCAAAAATAGCACGAATATTTAGCACGCCTAAACCGCGCACTTCCAAAAAATCTTTCAGCATTGATGGGCATCGTCCTTCAATGGTTTCCGGACCAATTCGATACAGTTCTGTTGCATCGTCGGCCACCAAACGATGACCACGAGAAATTAGCTCAAGTGCCAGCTCACTTTTACCCAAACCAGAATGACCAGTCAGTAAAACACCAATTTCAAACACATCCAGAAATACCCCATGTTTAACAGTTGAGGCGGCCAGCACCCGTTGCAGATAAATGCGCAACACGTCCATCAAAAAAGGACTCTCGGCTTTTGATGTCAGTAAAGGCACATTGTGAGTATGACAATAATCGCGCAGCATGAAAGGAACGGGTAAATCATTGGCAACGATGATCAGTGCCATGGTTAAATCAAATAACTCATTCAGAGTAGTTTTAATTTCACCGGCCTCAATTTTATTGAGGTATTCAACTTCGGCAACACCTATTACCTGCACCTGATTGGGATGAATAAAATTCAGATGTCCAACTAAAGCCAAAACTGGTTTATCAGCATCAATACTGATACGGTTATCTGCACCCGCAGTACCGGCAGACCAAGCCAGCTTTAATTTGGTTTGATTATCCTGATAAAGGCGGCGTACTGATATACTCGGCATAATTGAATTTCCTAAATTCAGTCAGCAGTCAGTATGTCACGAATAGCCTCTGCTGAGGTAGCATTAAGCAATGCATTACGGATGGCTTTCTGGGAAAATTTTCCAGCCAGTTCAGATAAAACATTCAAATGCTGCGCAGAAGCATTTTCTGGTACCAGCAAAATAAAAATAATATTGACTGGTTGCTCATCCGGTGCATCGAAAGCAATCGGTGTCTGCAAGCGAATAAACGCACCAACTGCTTCTTTTACCACGTTAGTGCGACCGTGAGGAATAGCAACGCCTTTTCCCAATGCGGTTGAACCAAGTTTCTCACGGGCAAACAAGCATTCAAAAACTGCTTCTTGTTGCAAACCGGCTTTTTGTTCCAGTAGTTGACTGGCTTCTTCAAATAGCCTTTTTTTACTACTAACGTTTAAATCCAGCACTATATTTGTAACCGGTAAAATATCACCAATTAAACTCATGGTTATTCTCTATATGTAATTTCAATTGCAGCCTTGGCTGCAATTGAATCTTGTTTCTTCACCTGGGCAGAACTTACTATCTGATTAGGTTTATTCTTAACTTATTATACCGATGGCTAAATCAATTATTTTAATGAGATATTAAAAATAACATTTTGATTTAACTCATAGTATAACAATAGTTTAGCAGTAAACCCACAAACCAGAGCGCACCAAGGCGATTATTGCGTGAAAACATGTTGAAGCAGGTATGGCGATTGCGACTACGAATACCAACATATTGAAGATATTGCCACCACCAGACTACAGGCATAACCAGCCAGAATGGCCAGTAGGCATTAATCAGCCATCCCGTCACCACCATTAATAAATCAAAACCGAAATAACACAGCATAACAGCGAAAATATCGTAACGACCAAAGGTAATCGCAGCAGTACGAATATTAATTTTCAGGTCGTCCTCTTTATCGGCCATCGCATATATTGTGTCGTAACCCAATGTCCATAACGTATTGGCAGCCATCAAAATCCAGGCCACGATAGGAATATGGCCACTTACTGCTGCAAAGGCCATTGGAATGCCAAATGAAAATGCTATCCCCAAATATAATTGTGGCAGCGGAAAAAACCGTTTAGTAAACGGGTAAGTCATAGCCAGAAAAAGTGCCGGTAAGCTCATTTTCCAAGTCAAACTATTAAGAGGTAAAAGACAGAACCCAGCCAATCCACATAATATCAATGTTAAGAGCACTGCTTCTTTTTTACCAACTTGTTTTAAGGCAAACGGTCTCTGACTGGTTCGGGCAACAGCACCATCATAATGACGATCAGCATAATCATTGATTACACAACCAGCACTACGCATCAGAAAAGTGCCTATTGTGAACATCAACACGATAACCCAATCTGGTCGTCCATTACCAGCGATCAGCAAAGCCCACCATGTTGGCCATAACAGTAACAAAGTTCCTATTGGTTTATCCAACCGCATCAATTGTGCGTAAATCCACATGCGCTTCATGAACGCACCATCAACTTTATTACTCATTTCTTTTTGCATTAAAATCTGATTCACTAGATTTTCCTGCTATTGCAGCAATCTATCTATAAAACTTCAAGATTTGCCTTTTACAGTGGGTTTCGCCAACATCCCATTATGGCAAACCTGATAATTGTACCATAAGCATCAAGTTTTCATTTTATGTAGAAATAAATTGTAACGTTATATTACAATGAAATAGATATTATTGTTAGTATATTCTTACTGTACTTAATCATTTTCACCAATAGTTAATTTCCAATTATCTAAAGTTTCGGAACAAATAATTGCTTTGCCGAAATGATTAAAGTTGTTTCATTCAACAAAAAAGCAAACTAAAATTGATGAATGTTATATTGCAGCGATATTCTGCTGATTAAGCTTCTTATAATTTACCCGTAAAATCATTAAGAAAACCTCTACAGTGATCCTACGCAAGTTCTCTTAATGATTTTAAAACTTACCATTTAAAAATTTAGCATTAAATCTTGGTTGATGATCAAGGTCATATTATACAGCTATAGATGTTTGATAATATTGCCAACATATCCGTACAATTATTTTAAAGTATAAATAAGCTGAGGATAAAAAATGAATCTAATTTTATGGCGTCATGCTGAGGCGGAAGATTATCACAATGATATGTTGCGCAAACTGACTGAAAAAGGCTGCCAACAGGCTAAAATGAGTGCTGAATGGTTACGCAACCATTTACCTAAAGAAAATTATCGGGTGTTTACCTCTGAAGCAGTTCGTACTCAACAAACAGCTTCCTATCTAAAACAGCCATTAACTATAGAGCCATTACTTAATCCTGATACTTATCCACAAGACTTAACAGTTCTATTACAACAACACGCTCGCGCCAATACATTGATCTGGGTTGGCCACCAGCCATGGATAGGACAATTTTGTAGTTTTTTACTTAATGGTGTGTGGTTACCACAGCAATACTGGTCATTTAAAAAATCAGCTTTCTGGTGGTTTGAAATCAGTTTTTTTAATCATCGTCCTTGCGCACGGTTAAAAGTTGTATTACATCCAAGTATTCTGAAATGATTATGGATGATTAAAATGTTTTAGGCGCATAAAATTGGATATTTAGTTTAGATGATGCTGATAATGATCAGTAATTTTATCCAAAAAAACATACAGCATTTGATTCATCAATTCATAATTCTGGTTACGGATTTGCTTAGCTGTTTGTATATAGGCAAAATCATTAGCCTTAGCCAAATCAACTTCTGAATGTTGGATAAGTAATTCATTTAATTCAGGGGTAAATTCCATATGGCACTGAAAACCATAGACCCATGGTGCAAAACGAATAATCTGACGCGGACAACCAGCACTGTAAGCCAGTATTTGCGCTTCAGCAGTTAAACCGGGCATATCACCATGCCAGTGTCCAACCATCAATTCATGACCAAAATGTTTAATGAATGGATTGTCTTCACCTTTATCTGTTAAATAAATGGGATAAACGCCGATTTCTTTTTCAGGACTGCGCTCCACCATTCCCCCTAAAGCCTGCCCGATAAGCTGAGCACCAAGACATACGCCTATTACCATTTTGCCGGTCTCTTTGGCTAACTTAATTAGCTTTTGTTCTGCCTTGCTATCAAAATAGCTGCACTCGACCTTGGTGGTTAAAGGTGACTGTGTGCCTCCCATCACAATAAGCATATCTATTTCATCTATGGCTTGAGGTAAAGGATCACCGGCATAAATTCGCGAGTAAGCTACTCTATAACCGTGCTTAATTGCCCAAATTTCGTATGCCCCCGGCAATTCATAATCTTCATGAATAATAAAATGGATGCGTAAAGCCATTTTTTGATCCCTTTTATTGGTGTAAGTTACCTAACCCAGACTTCAACGGACGATATGACACTATCAACACAAATTAATCGAAATGGTAACAACTGAATGATCGATTCAAATTGACAGCTTAAGAGGTAATTGCACAGTTAGAGTAAAAATTAACACAAAATTCTATAAGTAGAATTAGATTATTACATGCTATAAAAAATTATGTCTACTCTATCAATCAAATTTAGTTTCTATAAATAATTTGGCCAAAATCTTAACGGTATAAATAAAACACCCTACTTCCTTAGAAAATAGGGTGTTAGTTTAACAACCAAAAATTAATTATTTATTGGCTTTAAACTCTTCATAGTATTCACATGCCAGCTTGTGTAATGAAGCACCAATAGCTTTATATTGGTATTCATTCAGATTGGCTAAGGAAACACGGCCGGACGGATGTTGAACGGCAAATCCTTTACCCGGTAACAACACAACACCAGATTCATCAGCGATTCTAAATAGTAATTCATTCGGATTTTTTGTTTTAATAACCCATTCGGCGAACTCATCACCATGCAACTGACGAGCAGTATCTTCCATGTCCACCAGAGTATAGTAATCAACACTGTTTTCGTTAAACTCGTGTTTAATACCCAATTGTTTGTACATAGCGGCACTGCGATTGCGGATTAATGCCATCAGTGCATCTTTGTACTGTTTCTTAGTATCCATCATTTCAGCTAATGAGAACAATACCATCTGCACTTGTTGTGGCGTAGACAAACCAGCAGTATGGTTCAACGCTACTGCACGACTATCAGCCACCATACGATCAATCAGTTTCAATTTTTCTGGTTCAGGTGTGATAGACAGATAGCGTTTATGCAGAATTTGACGTTCCTCTTCTGGCAGTTCTGCAATTTTCTTATCCAATACATTCTCTTTTGCCATAGCAATGACACCAAGACGCCAGCCAGTAGCACCGAAGTATTTAGAGAATGAATATACCAAAATGGTGTTATACGGACATAAAGTAAACAGTGACTCAAAGTTTTCAGCAAAAGTACCATAAACATCATCTGTCAAAATGATCAGATCTGGACGTTTTTTCACGATGTCAGCAATAATCTGCAAACTACGATCATCCATTTTCACAGAAGGAGGATTAGATGGATTGACCAAATAGAATGCTTTAATAGAAGGATCTTCCAGTTTACGTAATTCGCTTTCTGGGTATTGCCAATCCAGTTTAGGATCAGCATTAATCAACACTTCTTCCAGCTCATAATCATTCAGTTCTGGGATTTCCAGATATGGTGTAAAAATTGGAGCGCCTAAGGCTATTTTGTCACCATGACGAATCAAACCATTTTGTTTCAGTGAACTGAAAATATACGCCATGGCGGCAGTACCACCTTCAGTTGCAAACAAATCGATATCTTCGTTGGACATGGATTTTGCACCCATTTCCTGCAACACGTAAGTTTTAACGATTTCTTCAGAAATACGCAACATACGATCAGGAACTGGATAATTACAGCCTAAAATACCTTCCGTCATTTCCAGCAGGAACTGATGTTGGTTGTATCCTAACTGATCACGTACGTAAGACATCGCTTTACTCAGGAAATCCACGCCTGGTTTTAGACGGTTACGACGAATAAAATCATCAAAACGAGCCATTAAATCGTCTTTAAATGGCATACCACCAATATTCTGATCCAGGAAAGAGAACGAAATTTCAGATTCTTCTGCAGCAAACAAACCTAATTCAAAAAAGGCGTTACGTGGTAAAGTAGCGAGAAAATTCGGGTTACCACGGCCGGCATTCAGCATCATGCGGTCGTTGCGACTTTGTGCCAATTCAATCAAATGGTTTTTCAATTCAAATGGACTTAGATTAGCGTATTTTTCAAAATCTAATTTTGAATTCATAGTAGTTTCCTCAAGAAGTTAAGACCACATATCAAACAAGAGCCACGATCAACGGCCCTAACAGAGTCAGGAACACATTGGCTAATGCATATGTAATAGCAAATGGTGTGGTAGGAATAGAGTTACCTGCTTTATCCAGAACCTCACCAAAAGCCGGATTTGCACTACGAGATCCGGACAATGCACCGGCAAAAATAGCGGCATTGTCATAACGAAGCACATAGCGACCGAAAAAGATTGCCAGAACCATAGGAACAATGGTCACCACCACACCAATTAGAAACAAAGTCAAACCATGTTCTCTGATGGTAGTAATTGCCTGTAGACCTGACTGCAAGCCAACCACAGAAACAAAGCCGGCCAGACCAAAGTCTTTCATAAATTGAGAGGCAGCAGCAGGCATATTGCCGAAGGTTTGTTTACGAGCACGTAACCAGCCAAAAAACAGACCAGATAACAATGCACCACCACCAGCACCTAAAGTGATAGGAATATTGCCAATGCGAACAACAACCCAACCGATAATCAAACCTAAAACTACGCCCAGACCGTGATAAGCCCAGTCGGTTTTACTATTAACTGTGATTGGTGCACCGATAATATGCACAACACGATTAATATCACTGGTAGAACCATAGATAGTCATCACATCGCCCAGCTTGAATTCAGTTTCTGGAGTCACATCCAATTTTTCACCATTGCGATGCAAAGCTACTAAATAGATGCCGTGCTGAATTTCGAAAGCATTATCATCGTGATGAACTTTTGACCGAATTTCTGCCATGGTTTTATTGGCATATTCAGAATTGCGGAAGACCACATCTTTAGTATCTACGATCAATTCCAGACCTGGCTCTGAGTCCAGTTCACGTCCAAATAAATTGCTGACAGAAGTCACTGCTTCACGACGACCCACAATCAGAATAATGTCATCTGCTTGCAGAACTGTTGAAGGAGTACAATCAATTATGTTCCCGTGACGTTTAATCCGTTCGATAGTAATACCTAAATTTTGCAGTTCAATATCTTTAATGGTTTTATGAATATCGTGTTCAACCACGTAAATACGACCTACCATTTGGGTAATGGCCATACCCTGATTACCTTCCAGAGCCATAGCACCTTTTAGTTGTTCCGCTTCAGCAGCAACAGCATCATCACGAATATCACGCTTCATAACTTTAGGTAGAATATTCATACAGATGATGATGGCACCAAGCGAACCAAATATATAGGTAACTGCGTAGCCAATGGCGACATTAGCTTGTAATTGCTGTAATTGATCAGCAGGTAATCCCATATGACTTAAGGCATCTGCAGCTGTACCAAGAATGGCTGATTGCGTTAACCCGCCGGCAGCCAGACCAGCAGCCAGACCTTTATCAAGATGGAACAACTTAGCCATGATCATCACGGTGATGAAACCAGTAATAGCAATAAACAAAGCCAGGAAAATTTCACGTAAGGTTTTCACCCCTAGTGAGCGAAAGAACTGCGGACCACTTTCATAACCTACGGCATATATAAATAAAGTGAACAACAGCGCTTTCAGACCTGAATCGATGTGTACATTGAGTAAACTCAAGACAACAGCGACCAGCAAAGAACCAGCTACTCCACCTAGTTGGAATTTACCGAAGCGAATGCTACCGAGTAAATAACCCAAACTTAATGACAGGAAGAGAAGAATAACCGGTGATTCTTTTATATTAGTTAAAACCCAATTCAACATAAGTCCACCTTCTCCAGAAAGAACGGAGAATAGTGTGCGCTTGTATGGTATAAATTCCTGTCTATATTTATATTTATTTGAAAATAAATGATAATTTTGGTTTTTTGTTAACGACAATGAAATATTTTTTTATAATTTAAATGTAAATTTTGTTGCTATGTAAAAGAGCATCTATTAGCGATAAATATTATTTTGACATAATATTTAGCTTTGGATTTGCTATACAAATATACAGGACATTGGTATATATTCGTTTATATAGAAACAAAATATATATCCTCATAAATTAATATTAGACTTATGTTTATGAATAAAGCCAAAATAAAACATCGTCAAGCAATAATGTAAAGACTATTTCAAAGTTAATATATATATTTATTTAGCATACTAAAAAATAAATAGTTGATAATTTTTTAGCTATTTTTCGATGTCAAAAGCTAAATTAGATTGATAGTGATAATTTTTTTTATTAAACTACAAGATAGCGGTAAAAAATGTCTCATTCAAACCACATTTAACTTCTCAACGCCCGATGGGAACCGATTCAACATTAATAAAATTAACAAATGATTTAGTATTGTCGTGAAGAGTTTGTACAGCTTCAATTTCTCCACGAATCTGCTCACGATTATTTACCTCTTCAGTATTGTCAACTATTTCTTGATCTGAGCTAACCATATTCGATTGATCCTTATTCTCTTTTTTGACACCTATATCATGAATCAGACGTTGGTATTCTTTGGACTGCTTTAATAGAATCTTAGCGGCCTTGCGCAAATTATTTACTTCATTTCGAGCTAGATAGAATGTAGTCGGTATGTGAATCACTTGATCTCTTAAAGGAGAGTTAGGTAGATCAAGCAAATTAATACTGATGTAATAAACTAAAGGTGTTTCAGCAGTGCGATTACTGTTCCACAAGTCAACATATTTCTGAAACTGCCGTTGCGTATCTTCTGAATATTTATCAATAGGAATATTAGTCAATGCTCTGGCAACAGCAGCAGTTCCGGGCACTTCAGCACTACTGTCTATTTCATTGCGACGTAAGGTCTGAGCATTGACATTAATAATAATAATTTTACTAATATGGGCATTTTCCAGTCGATCATACAGAGTTTTATTACTGTATAGTTCACTAGCATCCAGCAAACTGCGTAAGCCCAAATTATCAGTCAAACCACCATCCAACAGATGAATATAAGGTCGTTTCTGACTGTCCTGATATTGTTTTAAATTTGCACGATAGGCAGAACGAGTCTTGGCACGAAACTCTGAAGTTCCTGCCGCTTCAGAACTATTATTATCCAGTAAATTATCGGGTAACTGATAATGGCAGTTACCGCCGTTATTATTCAGAGTAATAGGTGAAAAAACCAGTGGTACCGCACTGGAAGAAGCTACTGCGCGTGAAATAGGTAAGCTGGTCAAATCCAAACACAATACATCAAAATATTCTTGGGTAAAATCTAGCCTCCTACCTAAACTCATATCAGTAGCGCTAATGACAACGAATGGCCCTTTTCTGCTCTTAGCCAAATCTGCATAAGTTGAACCTTTATATAAATGCAGATCAAACTGTTCTTGTAGTAAATCTCCACGACCAAATTCTGGTGAGGCAAGTCGTGACCAATTGGCTATCGAAAATACCTGACCAAACATCATCTTCTGTAAATTCAAATTGAGAAAATTTTGCTTGAATAAGGGTACTGTTTCTTCTCCATGTAGACCAAAATAGGTCGCCAGTACTGATCCCCCTGAAATCCCGTAGACAACATCTACAGTATTAAGCAAGCTAACCGGTTTACCATCAACTTCGATTTGCTGATTTTTTAATGCTTCCAGAACACCATATCCAAAAGCTGCTGCTCGTGTGCCGCCACCGGAAAACATGACAATTCCAATTACGTTATCACGTTTTTCAGGTGCCCTGTTTAATAAGGCGTTTTGTAGTCGATAGCCTTTAGTGGTGTCAACATGATCTATAGTAGCAATTGGCTGGTATAGGAAAGTGGAACAAGCACTTGTAGTCAATACAGCAAGTAGCATAACTAACCGATGATAGACAGAATTGAAAGAAAAAACACCACGCATGCTTACTCCTAAATTAAAACCAGTTATTGCTAAAATACACTTACAAAGATAATAGATTGGTAGCATTAAAAAGATTTGTTTAAATCTCTAAGCTTACTATTAAATGAATCATTTATTCTTCTATCTGGTCTTTCAACCAGCCTCCACCTAAAGCTTTATACAGTTTTATTAAATTTTGTGCCTCTGCTAACCTGCCTTGCACTTGCTGATCATTTAAATTTTCTGCATTTAAACGTGCTCTCAAAGTACGATCCAGTGTCATATTTCCATAACGGAACAATTTCTCTGCAGCATTTGCCTGTCGATTAGCTTCACCTTGTGCAGTATTCAAAAGCGAATTTTGTCTATTTAAGCTATATTGCAATTGATAAGCACTATCTACCTCTGCTAAAGCTTTTAAAATACTTTGATCATAACCAGCAATTGCACTTTGTAAACGCGCATCAGCCATTTCAATATTGTGTTTAATCCGTCCCGCGGTAAAAATAGGCAAGCTGACGCCGAAATCAACCAAACCTCCCACAGTTTTTAAATGCGATAGATCACTATCTAGCTTCACCCTGCCTGTTTGCCACAAAAAATTAATATCAAAACGTGGTAACCGATCCGCTTTGGCACTGGCTAAATTCGCACTCATCGCCTTAACTTGATTTTCTAATGAGCGTATATCCGGCCGACGGGTGATAACATCCAGTGGTATTTGCCCAGCCGGTGCAGCTGGCAAATGTTGCAGAATATCAATGCCTGCAGAAGGCACACTAAAACCTTGTGGGGTTTGACCAATTAGTACCGCTAAATTGCGTAGATAAGCATCGGCCTGAGCCTGATAGGTTGCAATCTGAGCTTGCAATGCCGCTAAACTGGATGCCACATCCCTGACATCATAGGCGGTTGCTTGACCGGCTTTAAACCTGCCTTCTGTATAGCGTTGTAAATGTTTCAGAGTAGTTACACTTTGGTGCCCAATTTTTACTCGCTGCTGCATTGCACGCATTTTCAGATAGTTATCAGCAATATCACTGCATAACATCATCTGCGCACCATGCCATTGCTCATTAACACTTAAACTAAGATAGCGTACCGCCTCAGCATCACTGCGTTTACCGCCAAATACATCTGGCTCCCAACTGGCAGCAAATCCTAATTGTATATTATTACCCTTCCAATGCTGACGGTTATCACCTAAAGAAGATCCAGCTGAATTAAGTACCTCTCGAACATTGCCTACGCCCGGTACATTCACATCTTTTAGAGGATTATCATTATTAAGGCGATGTACTGAACCTTCCACATCAGCCCAAACCTGAGGACCCAGATTAGATTCAGCTAATGCAGCGCCAGCTCGAGCTGCATTCATGTTGGCTTTCATCATTGCCAGATCACGATTATTTTTCAAACCGGTTTCGATCAGATCTTGCAAAACCGGATCAGACCAGTTTTGCCACCATCTGCTGATGTCTGCCATTGTTTTGGCATTTATTGTACGATCAAATTGTTGTGGTACTGATACAGTTGAATCAACCTTAATATCTGTAGTGCTACATCCGGTCATTAAAGCTAGACTTATCAATACAGGCAACCATTTTTTTTGCATTGCGTTCATTCCTGTTAACCTTTTAACCATTTATGAATGTTGCGCCAACATACTGCGAAAGCGGGATAACGCCAACGCAAGAAATAATGCGCCAGCTACAGTCATCATTAATATTTTTGGCCAGACTGTTTGAAAGCCCGCATCCCGAAATAAGACATCCTGACTAAACTGCGTAAATTGTGTTTCCGGAGATAACCAGGTTATATACTGAAAAAATTCCGGCATACTTTCCAATGGTGATTCAGCGCCGGATAATAAGCGCATCACCACATAAATAGGCAGAGAAAGTAGGCCAAACTGTGGCATCGTTGGTGCCAGAGTAGCCAGCCATATCCCTAATGAAGACACCGAAAATAAATAGATAACCATTCCCAGAGTGAATAATGGTATAGAGCCATTAATTGGCACATCCAGCCAGTAATGTACAACCAGCCATAATGACAGCAAAGCCGCTATAGCAATCACAGCGCCATTAGTTAAAATTTTAGCCATAACGATTTCACTGGGTCGTACCGGCATTACCAGCAATTGCTCAATCGTGCCATGTTCACGTTCGCGTATGACAGCGGCACCAACCAAAATAATGGCCAACAAAGTTAAATTCGAAACCACACCCATGGTAGAAATATACCAATGCGACTGACCATTTGGATTAAATTGAATATTGACTACCGGTGTTACTGGACTTAATGCATTAGCGCCTGGCTTATGCAAAAATTCGCTCGCTTTACCCTGAATAATTTGCGTCAGGTAATTAATACCAATACCCGCTTGCGTTACCGAAGTAGCATCAGCCAACACCTGTACTGAGGGAGAACGTCCGGCCAACACATCGCGTTCAAAATGAGCAGGAATATCCAGAACAAAGACATAATTCCCTTTATCCATGGCTTTATCTACATCTTCACGCTGTATTTCCACCGGTTTTTGAAAATAAGGCGGTAATAGCGCATCGCGTATCTGGTAAGACAAAATACTGTGATCAGCATCCAGTATCGCTACTGATGCATGCCTCACTTCGGTGGTAATACTGGTGGCTACCGAATAAATAGCTACCGAAAGCACCACCACCATCAGCCCCATTAAGACCAAATCACTTAGCAGACTTTTTAATTCCTTGATCCCCAATACCCATACATTCTTAAACCAGCGTAGCATTTACACCTCCTGCTTCTTCAGAAAGCTGCCTGCCAGCAAAACATAAAACAAACAAAATGCCAGCAACACTAGGTAATAATTAATAAAATCTACAAAGCCCAGTCCCTTAGTGAATCCTCCCAAGCTTATCAGTTGATACCATGCGGTTGGAAAACCCCAGCCAATCCAGTAATTAATCCCAGTTAACGTAGACAGTGGATAAAGTAAACCGGAGAAATTTAAAGCAGGAATTAAAGATAAAATTGCCGAACCGAAAATAGCTGCTACTTGCGATTTGACAAAACTGGAAATCAGCAAGCCAAAAGCCGTAGCAGCACAAATCAGAGCTAATGCACCAATACTCATCGCCACAAAACTTCCCTGTACCGGTACGCCCAGCACCACTACAGCTAGCCAGACTAAAATCAGATAACTTAAAAAAGACACCACTACATAGGGTATTTGCTTACCAACCAGAAATTGTCGCACTGATGCAGGAGAAGTGTATAAGTTGGTAATTGATCCTATTTCACGTTCACGCACCACACCTAATGCCGTCATCATAACCGGAATAAGCATCATGGCCATCATGATCATACCAGGGGTAATAGCATAAATACTTTTGAAATCCTGATTATAAGTATAACGCGGGGCAACACTTACTGATGACTGCAGAGAAACAGGTAGACCACTAGCTCGCCATTGATCAGAACCATAATTCGTTAGAATTAATAGAATAAAACTTTTAATATTTTCGGTCATAAATGGCATTGTGCCATCAACATAAAAACCGACTTCCGGCTTATTGCCACGTAATAAATCACGACCAAAATGTGGCGGAATGTCTATCACCAACCGTGCTTTGGATACTTTCAAAGTTTCATCAATCTCATCGGCAGTGTGTAGATTTTCTGTAAAAGTAAAATAACGCGAACCGCGGAAATATTCCACCAATGCACGACTTTCTACCGTCTGATCTCGGTCTAGAACAGCAAACTTGACATGTTCAACATCAAAAGATACCGACCAAGCCGCCATCAGCATCAGAACTACCGGACCTAATAATGCAAAAAAAAGACGAATTTTATCGCGTAATAATTCTTTACCCTCCCTGACAGCAAAGGTCCACACCGTACCAAACCAATAGCGTAAACTATCAGCATTATTACTGCTTGATGCTGAAACCTCGGTATTTTCTGTAGCATTGGTTTTATTTTCCGCAGTGGCATTATTTTTATCAGTACCAGCCGCTTCTTCCAAATATTCAATAAAGGCTGTTTCTAAATCATCTGTATTTTTGTTTTCACACAGCTGCTTGGGCGTTCCAATTGCCAACACCCGACCCTGATGCATAAATGAAATACGATCACAACGTTCCGCCTCATTCATAAAATGCGTAGATACAAAAATCGTGGTGCGATTGTCACGGGATAAATGCAACAAATGTTTCCAGAACATATCCCGAGCAATTGGATCAACGCCTGATGTTGGTTCATCCAGGATCAAAACTTCCGGGTGATGCAAACAGGCGGCCGCCAGTTGTAACCGTTGACGTATCCCTAATGGCAAATCACCCGGAGCAGTATCCCCAAAATCCACCAAGTCAAATTGCTGCAGGGATTCTTCTACCGCGGGGGATATTTGCGCATCATCCATTTGATAAAGACGTGCTGATAAAACCAAATTTTGCCGTACCGTTAACTCTTCATACAATGAGAACGATTGAGACATATAACCGATTTTCATGCGCGTTTTCATATCATTCGCATCAACCGTATGCCCAAGTAACTTTGCCGAACCAGAACTGGCATCCAATAGTCCGGTTAACATTTTCATCGTCGTTGATTTGCCACAGCCATTGGATCCCAGGAAACCGAAAATTTCCCCACGCTGGATCGTAAAACTGACATTATTAACGGCAATAAAATCACCAAATTGTTTAGTTAAATCTTTAGCTTCGATTGCCGGAGGAGCATCTTTTTCAGCGACAAATGGCGTTAGCTGCAAAGCCCCGCCCTTATCCTGCTTAGTCGGTGGCAATAATTTGACGTATGCTTCTTCCAGAGTATCAGTATGTGTATCATCCAATACTTGTTGTGTCGGCGCATTAACAATCAGACGTCCATCATCCATTGCCAGCAAATATTCAAACCGTTTAGCCTCATCAAAATAGGCTGTAGCTACAATCACCGTCATATCGGGATTTTCAGCGCGTAACTCGTCGATTAAAGACCAGAATTGGCGACGAGATAATGGATCAACACCAGTAGTGGGTTCATCCAAAATTAATAATTCCGGATTGTGTACCAGAGCACAACACAGACTGAGTTTCTGTTTCATACCGCCAGAAAGTTTACCGGCTGGTCGATCAGCAAATGGAGATAACCCGGTAGACTGTAATAATCTAGCAATGCGTTGACGGCGTACTGCGCCTCGCAGGCCAAATAATCGTGCATGAAAGTCCACATTTTCAGTTACCGATAAAGTCGGATAGAGATTTTGCCCCAAACCTTGTGGCATAAACGCAATTCGATGACTGAGTATTTTACGGCTGGATTTCTCAGCCATATTTCCATCAAACACCAGTACCTGACCGTGCTGAATAATCTTCACGCCAGCGATCAGCGACAGCAAAGTCGACTTACCGACTCCGTCAGGGCCAATTAGCCCCACTGTCGCGCATCTTTTTATTTGTAACGAAACATCATTTAACGCAACAGTCTGCCCGTATTTATGTGAAACTCCACGCAGATCAACAGCCCACTCATTTTCCGAACCAGACTGCTGCCGAGATTGAGCATCCATAATTAACTGCCTTTAGCTGCTTGAGTTACCTTCGGCAAAACCACCTGCCATTGTTTAGGCCATTGCTTATTGTTATCGATTCGAATATAGCCATTACCAGTCATACCACCTTTAAGCAAACCACTGTAACGTAAAGCTAAATCTGCTGATATTCTTAATTTAACCTTATACATCAGCTTTTGACGTTGATTCGAGGTTTCAACATATTTAGGGGTAAATTGTGCGTTTGCATCGATAAAATTGACTGTGGCAGGCCAGACAGCATTCATGCCATCCAGAATAATTCTAGCTTCATCTCCCAGCTTTAATTTACCTATCGTATCAGTTGGTAAAAAAATCGATAGCGTAACATCACTCGGATCCAGAATGGTTATCACCTTACTACCTTCGCCCAAAACATTACCTGCCTCAGCAATCCGATACTCCACCCGACCATCTTTAGGCGCTTTAATGACCATATCATTATTAGCTGAACTGGTTGCATCGATCTGTGCCTGAGCCTGCTTCACCGCTGCTAAAGCCTCCGAACGTGCTGCCTGAGCTGCTTTCACACGGGCAATAGCACTATCACGCTCGGCCAGCCTTCTTTTTACTTCAGGAAAAGAAACCAATTCATCTGATTTAAGACGATTAGCGTTATCTAAATCCATTTGAGCTACTTTATGTACCTGTTTCTGGGCAGCAATTTCAGCTTCAGCTCGGGCTACTGTTTCTTCTGCACGCTGTTTATCAGCAATGGCAGCAGCTAATCTGCTGCTGGTTTGATCAGAAGATAATTCCGCTAAAACCTGATCCTTTTTAACGACATCTCCTTCATCAACCATAATGCTTTTGACCCTTCCAGCATACAAAGTTGCTACATCCAGACGTTTAAGCTCCATCCGTCCATTGCCACCAACAAAACCATCAGGCAAATCAGCACGATTACGCATATTTACCCAGACAGCCACACCTGCTAACAACGCTATAATCACCAAAAACAACAACCACTTTTTTTTCATAAGTCTATTCCTGATTGCAACAACAGCTCGTTAGAATGCCATTTAAAGTACTTAAAGCTTTGAAAAATTTAACACCTTACCTTCATATAAACAAACAAATAACACAAATTTACCCTGAATGTTGTAAGGAATCCGAATTAAAAATTAATCAAAACCAATCTAAATCTAGCCTCCTATTCTTATATTTGATTTTCATAATTATTTTCTTAACCATTTAAAACGTTCAAATCATGAGCCTACTAAAATAATCACTCATAACTCATACAAATTTTAATTTCTCCCATAATGATGTGTTTACTACATTTCTCTTAGCATAAGCTATTAGTTAAGCCATAATAAGTAAAATATTTAGAAATTTAAATTATTATGCGAAACTGTATAAAATATATCATATGTTTATTACTATTAACCAAAATAAAAACAAACAAATATCATATTTACATTGAAAAATTGCTTACATTACCAAACTAATAACAATGCAATTAAATCCTCATTTAAATCCCCTGCAAAAATGAACAGCCAATACTTAAATTTATTGCCAGACAAAATAAAATAATCTAAATAAACAAAAATTGCTTAAATCATAATAATAAATGTAGTTTAATCAAAATATTAGCAACATCGATTAATCACTCAATAAACATTTATATGAATCGTAAAAACTAACCTTTCATCATTACCACTAATATAAAGCCCAAATCGAGGAACCTGAATAATTCCAATTCAGACTTGATATCACTTGTCATTTAGTGTTTTTTTACCGACAATCAGTACATTATTGTTAAAGAATTGACGACTATGATCATTGTAATGCAACGTCAGGCCAGCGAAATCGAGATAAATCAGGTAGTACAGTTTATCCGTCAGCGTGGTTTAACAGAACATATTTCCAGAGGTAAAGAGCGTACGATCATCGGCGCAGTTGGAGATGAACGCGTATTTCAGCCTAGAGAACTGGAAGCACTTAGCGGAGTGGAAAAAGCGATGCGCGTTGTTCAGGACTGGCGCAGCATTAGCCGGGAGATACAATCCGAAAATACCGTCATTACTGTACGCGCCGTTCAATTTGGTGCAGATCAAACTCAATTTGTTTCTACCGTCCTGCCAGATCAACAGCATCCTAATAGCAACAGCATCTTTATTGATCCTTTTTACCAAAGCACTTCTCCTTACACTGTCAAACATAAAGATAGTCAGCAACAACAACTTAGCACCATGCAACAGCAAATCAGATTGGCACACCAAAATAACAAACCGGTATGGTTAAGAATCCGGGATGTGCGACAGCTTGAACCTGCACTGCAAGCTGAAGCAGATATCATTTATCTCGGCGGAGAGTTAATGTCTAATCAAACCTTACTGGATGAAGTCGGCTATCTTAACGTCCCAGTAGTACTGTGTAAGGATAAACATCATCAAATTGACGATTGGCTGATCGCTGCCGAACATATTGCTTTGAAGGGTAATCACCATCTTATGCTGGGTGAAGCTGGTACATTGAGTCTGGAACGAAATGCACCATATCGACTGGATATTGAAGCCATTGTTAAAGCCAAAAAAATCAGCCATCTGCCTATCGTGGCTAATATTTCTCACCTTGCGCATGCTTATATGGACAAATCCACGCTTTTAGCTTTAGCTAAAGCCGCTGGAGCTGATATTATCATTCAATAAATACAGACAACTTGTCCAAATTCACAAAATTGTCAAATACACACAAATTTATTTAAATTAGACAAACAAAAATAATTTATCCATAATTATTGTCCAAAATAAACACATCATTTCATAATTTTGTTGTTTTTTGGATATAAATTGCATTTATAACATTAAAAAAAACTAAATATTCACACTTTAACGCTTGATTAACACAGTTTACTGTTTTATTGTAGCTACTTGTTTAACCAACCCAACCTGCTAATCCGACTATCGGATACCGTTTCAATTGAGCATCACAATATATGCATTCGCGTACCCTAAATCGTTGTCTGCATATATTAGTCTTACCAGACAAAGATGCGTTGGTTCAGTATCAGTTGGACTACATGACTATAAGAGGTTTATATGCAATTATCAGGAGCTCAGATCCTAGTCCAGAGTCTCAAAGCTGAAAATGTAGAATATGTTTTCGGTTATCCGGGAGGAGCGGTCATTGAGATTTATGACGCTATCTTTCAGTTAAAAAAATTCCATCACGTACTGGTGCGCCATGAACAGGCAGCCGTACATGCCGCCGATGCCTATTCACGGTCAAGTAACGGAGAAAAAATAGGGGTAGCATTAGTGACATCAGGACCCGGTGCCACCAATGCCATCACTGGCATTGCCACTGCTAATTCAGACTCCGTTCCCCTTGTTGTGATATCCGGACAAGTCGGATCACCAGCCATCGGTACCGATGCTTTTCAGGAAGTCGATACCATTGGTATTAGTCGTCCTTGTGTCAAACATAATTTTCTTGTCACCCACGTTAACGATCTAGCTAAAACAATTAAAAAAGCTTTTCAGCTGGCACGCACCGGTCGTCCCGGTGTTGTAGTGATTGATGTACCTAAAGATGTCACCCAAGCGATGGCCAAATTCAGCTATCCTCAGGAAGATATCAACATCCGTTCCTACCAGCCTATTACACATGGTCATACCGGTCAGATCAAAAAAGCTGTGCAGGTTTTAGCAGCAGCAAAAAGACCGATTGTTCTTTATGGTGGAGGAGCCATACTCTCCAATGCCAGTGAAATCCTTACCGATTTTATTCAGCACACCGGCACACCTTGTGCCAGTACATTAATGGGATTAGGTGCGTTTCCTTCAACCAGTAAACAATTTCTGGGTATGGTCGGCATGCATGGCAGCTATGAAGCCAATTTGGCTTTACAAAATGCTGACGTTGTTGTTATTGCCGGCGCACGTTTAGATGACAGGGTAATTTCTGTTCCAGAAAAATTCACCAATGATGGTAAAAAAATAATTCACATTGATATTGATCCGTCCAGCATTGCTAAACGCGTAAAAGTGGATGTACCTATTGTAGGTGACGTTAAAAATGTCTTAATCGATATGTTGGCATTATGGCAAAAGCAAAATCTTGCTTTTAATAACAATGCATTAGAGAAATGGTGGAAAACCATAGAAAACTGGCGTAGCGCAAACAGTTTCTGGTATGACAACACTGGTGAAACCATCAAACCACAATTTGTTATCGCCACACTGGCAAAAATCACCGCCAATAATGCCATTGTTACTTCTGATGTTGGACAACATCAAATGTTCACTGCCCAGCATTATCCCTTTATTCGACCAAGACAATGGCTCAATTCCGGTGGTCTGGGTACCATGGGCGTTGGTCTGCCCTATGCAATGGGGGCCAAACTGGCTAATCCTAAAGAAGATGTGTTTTGTATTACCGGTGAAGGTTCCATTCAAATGAACATACAGGAGCTTTCCACCTGCTATCAGTACCGATTGCCCATCAAAGTGATTAATCTTAACAATGGCTTTCTTGGCATGGTACGTCAGTGGCAAGAGCTCTATTACGAAAACCGCTATTCCGAAACCTATATGGACTCTTTACCGGACTTTGTCCGCCTGGCCGAAGCTTATGGTCACGTTGGAATCAGAGTTGAAAAATCATCTGATGTAGAAGGCGCGCTCAGAGAAGCGATTGCGCTCAAAGATCGATTAGTTTTTATGGATTTCATCACTGACCGTACCCAAAATGTTCTACCAATGGTAGGTAATGGTAAAGGACTGGACGAAATGGTTTTACCGCAGCACATGCAAACAAATATCTCCAGTAATGCCCATGACCATGCTGACAAAAAAGGGAGCATATCATGAGACACATATTATCTATCCTAATGGAAAATCAGTCAGGTGCCATGAGCAGAATAGTAGGACTTTTCTCTGCCAGAGCATATAACATTGATTCATTATCAGTTTCTCCAACTGAAGATAAAACTTTATCACGCATGACCATCGTGACGCATGGTGAAGACAAAGTTATTGAGCAGATTACCAAACAGCTGAACAAATTGATTGAAGTCATCAAAGTTATTGATCTGAACGATAGCCAATTTGTAGAACGTGAACTGATGCTGGTGAAATTACGTGCCACCGGTAAAGATCGGGACGAAATACTGCGCCTGACTGATATATTCCGTGGTCAAATCGTCGATGTTACCGACAAAACCTATACCGTCGAAATAACCGGCACCAGTAACAAGCTCGATGCTTTTTTAGAAAATACCGGTAAAAGTATTATCTTAGAAACGGTGCGCACCGGAGCAGCAGGCATTGGTCGAGGGGAACGCATGCTTCGGATCTGATTGAATATCAGATATCACCAAATTGTACCGTAATATCCCTCATCTAAGTAAAGACAAACAATTTAACTAAGGAAATAAAATGCAAGTATATTATGATAAAGACGCCGACCTATCACTAATTAAAGGCAAAACAGTTGCCATTATAGGTTATGGCTCTCAGGGTCATGCCCATGCTGCCAACCTGAAAGATTCTGGCGTAAATGTGATTGTTGGTTTACGTAAAACCGGTCAGTCCTGGCAAAAAGCAGTGAATGCCGGGCATGATGTAAGAGAAGTTGCCGAAGCCACCAAAGCTGCTGATTTAGTCATGATCCTTGCTCCTGATGAAAATCAGCCTGCGGTATATGCTAATGAAATTGCACCAAACCTCAAAGATAATGCAACCGTCGCTTTTGCACATGGCTTTAATATCCATTACAACCAAATTATTCCGGCTAAAAATCTCGACGTTATCATGATTGCTCCAAAAGGGCCTGGTCATACCGTGCGTAGCGAATTTCTCAAGGGTGGCGGTGTGCCCAGTTTAATTGCTGTTCATCAGGATGCTAGTGGTCGAGCCAGAGATATTGCTCTTTCCTATGCAGCAGCCAATGGCGGTACCAAAGGTGGCGTTATTCAAACCACATTTAAAGAAGAAACCGAAACCGATTTATTTGGTGAACAAGCTGTGCTATGTGGTGGCTTGGTTGAACTGATCAAAACCGGTTTTGAAACACTGGTTGAAGCAGGCTATGCACCTGAAATGGCTTATTTCGAGTGTTTGCATGAAATGAAACTGATCGTGGATTTGATTTATGAAGGCGGTATTGCCAACATGAATTACTCCATCTCTAATAATGCTGAATATGGCGAATACTTTACCGGTCCGCAAGTAGTCAATGAACACTCTCGTCAGGCAATGCGTGAAGCATTGAAACGTATCCAGAACGGTGATTATGCTAAATCTTTCATTGTTGAAGGTGCCACTAACTATCCGTCTATGACCGCTCGCCGCCGTCAGATGGCAGCTCATCCGGTTGAAGTGATTGGTAAACAACTTCGCAGCATGATGCCTTGGATTGCCAAAAACAAGCTGGTAGATCAAGATAAAAACTAAGCTGGAACAATATTTGAAATAGAAAATTAAGTTAAAAGCTTGTGTGTTTCGATATACAAGCTTTTTTCACCCTAGAGATTCAATATGACAACAACATCTATGCAAACTTCTGTCAATACCATAAATAATTCGGCATCCAAAGTAGCTATTGCCAGTTTAATTGGTACTGCAGTCGAATTTTATGATTTTTATATCTACGGTTTGGCCGCCGCCTTAGTGCTCGGTTCACTGTTTTTTCCGAAAGGTGATCCTTCATTGGCCGTGATGGCTTCATTTCTCACCTTTGGTATCGCCTTTGTAGCCCGACCAATTGGCGCAGCCTTATTTGGTCATTTTGGTGATAAAGTTGGCCGGAAAACTACCCTCATTGCCTCCCTGCTTATTATGGGAATCAGCACAACCCTAATTGGTCTATTACCTACTTATCAGCAAGCCGGTATCATCGCCCCGATTTTATTATGTATACTGCGTTTTTGTCAGGGTTTAGGTTTAGGTGGAGAATGGGGTGGCGCAGCCCTGCTGGCAACTGAAAACGCGCCCAAAGGCAAACGCGCATTATTTGCCATGTTTCCGCAGATCGGCCCCCCTATTGGCTTTATTGCTGCCAGCCTTATTTTTATCCTGTTATCCAAAATGCTAACCGCTGAACAAATGATGTCATGGGGTTGGCGTATCCCCTTCATTCTCAGTATCGTACTAGTAGGGGTTGGTATGTATGTACGAATGTCCATCATTGAAAGCCATGCATTTCGCAACATGGTAGCCAAGCAAACGCAAGCTAAAGTGCCATTAGCAAGTACCGTGCGTCAACATTATAAACAGCTTATACTGGGTTCACTGGCTGCCATGTCCTGTTTTACCCTGTTTTTTCTGACTACAGTCTTTTCATTACAATATGCAACCACCCAACACCCGTGGCAAACTTCACCATTGTTTAATAAAATTGATTACCTCAGTATGTTAATGGGCGCTATTATTTTCATGGCTATAGCTTCACCGATATCAGCATGGTTATCTGATCGCATCGGTCGTCGCCCTATTTTCCTGATTGGTGGTGTAGCAACCATGGCTATTGGGTACTATTTTGGAGATTTAATTAACTCAACCGATATCACCACTGCTGCCATATTTTTGTCATCAGCATTATTTATTATGGGCATATTATGGACACCATTAGCTGCTTTTTTGCCCGAAATATTTCCAACCAATGTACGTTATACTGGCGCTGCAATATCTTTCAGTTTTGGTGGCATTCTTGGTGGCTCGTTAACACCCTACGCAGCTGCTTCAATGGTAAGAGATTTTGGTACCATGGGCACCACATATATAGGTTGGTTCTTAATGCTTTCTTGTGGCTTAAGTATGCTTGCCGTAGTGCTATTACCAGAAACGCATAAACAGGAACTGGAACATTAACCCTGATAAAAAAACCGATTATCACAATCGGTTTTTTTATTAACTTGTCTGATTCAACAATACCAATCATCTCATTAATGGCAACTTTCTGATAAAATAAACACTCATCATCGATTACTGCATAACCATCATGAGTATCATTAACAATAAAAAAGCTTTTCACGACTATTTCATAGAAGAAAAAATTGAAGCTGGAATCGTACTGGAAGGCTGGGAAGTAAAGGCTATTCGTGCTGGACGTGTCCAGATCAAAGAAAGCTATATCCAATGGAAAAAAGGTGCATTTTATCTAGTTGGCAGCCATATTACTGCCCTACCTACAGCTTCCAACCATGTTAAACCTGATCCAACCAGACAGCGCAAACTTCTATTAAAACAGTCAGAAATTAATAAACTGATTGGTAAAGTTGAACGAAGTGGCTATACACTTGTACCGGTAAACATGCATTACAGCCATGGCTTTGTAAAAATTGAAATGGGTTTAGCCAAAGGTAAAAAGCAACATGACAAACGGCAAAGCAGCAAAGAAAAAGACTGGAATCGTGAAAAACAACGGCTACTAAAACAAACTCGTTAAAACATGGCAAAAATGACAATATTCAAACGGTGAAATAACCTCGTTAATTTACCGTTTGAATAAACAATATATAAAACCAATTAATGCATTTCACCTCATCAGTTAAATACAACAGCCAATAATAAATCAAAGTTAACTAGACATATAAAAGGTAAATTATAGTAAACTAGTATCGTTGCATCCGTATAAGTAGCATTTTGCTAACAATATAGAGAATATGATGATGAAAAAAATTGGTTTACTTTCAGTAATTTTATTGCTAAATGGCTGTATGACATTAAGCGGAGATTACCGTGTTAAGGCTTTTGATGATAATGGTAATGAATTAGCACCTAAATTACAAATGGTGGCTCAGGGATCTGGAATTTACAGAACAAGAATTGCGCTATGCAAGGCATTTCCTAAAGCCACAATCCGGATTTACGATCTCAATACAAATGAGGAACTGAAAAGAGAAAGTCCGAAAAAATGTCGGTAAACTTGAATCAGTAATCAATGTTTATATTTTATTAACTTATATTATATTTGTTTTCATTCAAGTATATGCATAGATTTATGAATTATTAACTATAAAATTTAAAAATTATATCAATATGACAATACAATTCAAAATCTATGCATTTGTTAATTCTCTTACATCATTAGTTACCCGTACTTATTTTCTGAATATATTAACCTTAATATTATTAAATCAAATTATCTACCTAAATCTATACTAAAAATAAATTAATACTTTGATATTTCATCATAAAATTTAGAGCAAAGAGTACCTTACTCCAGAATAGTTAAATTTATATCATATTAAAACACTATTTAAGCATTAGCTTCCATTTTTAATATCTGGATCAATTTCATTATTAACTTAATTGTATTTCTCTACAATTCAAAAATTAATAAAGTAAATACTATTCAATTTTAAAATAAATGTTATAAAAAAATGATTATCAATTATTTAACCATATATCATTAAATTAATGGTTCAGCTTTAATAATCAGAAATATCAATGATTCTATATTTTATTTTGACTAAATATATGACAAACAAATTTGTAATCATTGTAAATGTTTTCATAACTTTGATAAAATAAAATAGATATTGACCATGGAAATGATAAAGAAAAATAAGGAATAAAATGATAAGAAATTATAATAGACAAGACCTGAAAACCATGAAAGAGTGGAAATGCGTTTCAAAATCTTTCGCACGTATCAATTTACTTATTATTATAGCTACTGCAATAGCATTCATGTTTTGTTTTTATTGTGAATTAATACCTGAGGATGAAATACTTACTTACAGTATATTTTCAGTAATATTAATCATAGAATGTGTGATTAGTTTTATAAAACAAAGAAAATTAATCAAATATGTTCGCTTTACCGCCGAAGCAATTTATGTAAAAAAAACAAAATTGATATTAAATATTTGCAATCCATATCTTTCATTAATAAAATTTAAGTATGTGAACATAACTATCTTGGTACTATTAAATTTAGAATGAAATTTCATGGTAATTTAGCGTTATATGAAGATGTCTATTTTTATATGGCTTTTAAGCAAAAAATGTTTGATTTAAGCGATTATGACTATCAAGATCGCTTTATTAATGTAGTTATGCGCCTTGCCCAAAACAGAAAAACAAGCATTAATTCCAGTTTTCTATTTGATTCAGTAAAATAAAGATTCGTTTAATATAGATGCTGAAAACACAAATTGATTAATGTTTTTAGATATCGGTAATTAACATCATTACGGACAGTATTTTAATCTAGATAAATAAAAATTATAAAAATAAATATATTTCAAATTGATTAGCATTATTTTCAAATGCAATATTCAGAATACCATTAAGATATTAGATAACATTTATGATTTATCTACATATAA
>CAMLPN010000011.1 GCA_946481965.1 uncultured Neisseriaceae bacterium
TCGCTTTACCTGATCAAGATAAATAAACTACTAATGGGTTGATTCACCAAGTTACAAACCATCAGGTAAATAAGTTAGTAAACCAATACCATAAGCGATTAAACCAACCATCTCTGCCCCTGGCTTCTTTTACCTCTTCCAAAGCTACCACATCTTTTTCTGCCACTACCTGATTATTCTCATTTATTAACTTCAATGTTCCCAACACCAGACCTTTGCGGATAGGTGCAACTACTGGCCGGACTGCTTCCAGCTGCAATTTCAGTTTTTTAGCACCATCAGAAGGTTGAGTAACATAAGCGGTATCGATAAAACCAATAGGCACAGAAGATTTATCGCCTTTGTAGACTGAAATATCAGTAATTTTATGTTCACCATCATAAAGTTTCGCCACATTAAAAGAAGTCAGAGCCCAGCTAATTAACTTACTCCCTTCTGCTGCTCTAGCTTCACTACTGTCAGTGCCCACTAAAATAGCAATAATACTGCGTCCATTTCGTTTCGAACTAACCGCCAGATTGTAACCACCATTAATGGTATAGCCTACAGCTAATCCATCTACTTTATCATCTCTGAAAAGAAGTAAATTACGATTTAACTGAGTAATACCATTATTAGTAAAAGATTTAATGGCAAACCAGTTCTGATATTGTGGAAATTTTTGGATCAACAATTGTGCTAGTTGCAGCAAATCGCCAACACTACTGTACTGTCCTTCAGCTGCCTGCCCAGTACAATTGATGAAATGTGTATTCTTCAAACCGATCTTTTCCGCCTCTTCATTCATCTGGCGAACAAAAGCTTTTTCACTGCCACTTATCGCTGTAGCTAAAGTAATGGCAGCATCATTGGCAGAAATCGTCAGCATACCCTGAATAACCGTTTCAGCTTTCATAGGCACATCAGGTTGCATGAATATACGACTACCATCCGATTGCCAACCACTTGTTGGCAAAGTAAGCATACTTTCTGGCTTAAGTTTGCCACTTTGTAAAGCCTGAAAAACCAGATATGTGGTCATTAATTTAGTTAAAGCCGCTGGTTCTATACGCGAATCCAAATCCCGACTGGCCAATATAGTTTGACTTTGCTGGTCGGCTACAACATAAGCGGCAGCATTAATCTCTGGTACAGGTTCAGCACTGATACACTCTAAAACCAAACTCAAGCAAAGTAAGCATAACGATTTAATAATGATTTTTAAGTCTGTTAACATCATAAACCAAATAAAAGACACAACCTTGAAATATACATCGATTAATTTCCATCATTATAAATAGAATTCTCAGCACAGTAACGGCATAAAATAAATAATTAATAAGCAATTATGCCATTAACACAATATTATCATATAGCCACCATATTCAAAGGATTAAGCATTTATACAATGGCTAGCACCAATGAATCAAAAATTGATATCTGTAATATTGATACTATTTAAGAATATATTTCCACCAAATAAAAGAAAATCAAAAAATTTTAAAAGCTGATAACATCAGTTGGTTAAATATTCTGTCCGAATAACTACGCAGACCAAAGCACACCGGCTACGCTGACATGGCGCAGAACTATTCACCTAAGTTTTAGATGCAGATAGTGTACGTGATTCCGACGGTATCGGCATAACTGTATCATTACTGGTGATCACTTAAAGCTATTGAAAACTGGAAGTACGATGCATTACAAATGCAATGAAAAGAACTGGGAGGAAAAATATGGTATCAGGAATACTCTATTTGCATATACAAGATTGAAACTGAAAATACATTTCACTTTTAAATACTTTTAAAGCAAATTAATTTGTGTGAAAATGAGACTAATTGGTTTCTTTTGTAAATTTTATTTATTAATTTTATGCTGATTAGCTTACCTTGTCTTGCTGCCATTTGAGTAAAATCATCAGCTCAGATTTTCAGAAAGATAACTTTCATACTGATTCACTCATTGCTTTAAATTAAGATGAAATAGATAAAGTGCAGCCGGATAACAAATAATATTTGCAAGTCAAAAAGATTATTGAATGACTGCATATGAACGCAACTAATTTCTGTTCGTATACCGCTCACCATTGGTCACCACATGACTCCGCTATACACTATAGCTGGCTGTTAGTGACTAAATATTATTAAAAACCTTTAATAACTCAAATCGTTACAATGAATATGAACAATCATTCGGATTATCTCACTCGCATACTAAATGCTGCTGTTTATGATGTTGCTATAGAAACGCCCTTAGATTATGCTACCAATCTTTCAGATCGCTTGCATAATCATATCTGGATTAAACGCGAAGATTTACAGCCGGTATTTTCATTTAAAATTCGCGGTGCTTATAACAAAATGGCTAAACTTGATAGCGCTACCCTAAAAAAAGGCATAATCACTGCATCGGCTGGAAATCATGCTCAGGGTGTTGCGCTTTCAGCCCAAAAACTGGGCTGTATTGCTACTATTGTCATGCCCAAAACTACGCCACAAATTAAAATCGAGGCAGTCAAAAAACGTGGTGGAAAAGTTGTTTTAGCCGGTGAATCTTATAACGATGCTTACGACCATGCCATGAAACTGGTTGCTGAAAGTGGGCTGACTTATATTCCCCCGTTCGATGATCCGGAAGTCATTGCCGGTCAGGGAACCATTGGCATGGAAATTCTACGTCAGCATCATAAGCCAATTGATGCTGTATTCGTGGCAATTGGTGGTGGTGGTCTGGCGGCAGGCATTGCTGCTTATATTAAAAATGTGCGTCCAAAGATAAAAGTTATCGGAGTGGAAACAGAAGATGCCTGTGCCATGAAACAATCGATAGCAGCCGGTAAACGAGTTGAATTAAAAGAAGTTGGCTTATTTGCAGATGGCACAGCGGTAAAACTGGTTGGGGAAGAGACTTTTGCTATTTGTAAGGATCTACTGGACGAGATTATTACTGTTGATACCGATGCTATTTGCTCAGCCATTAAAGATATTTTTGATGATACCCGCAGCATTACCGAAACTTCCGGGGCCTTAGCTTTAGCTGGTTTAAAAGCCTATATTGCCAGAGATAAATGTCAGCAACAAAATCTGATTGCTATTGCCAGCGGTGCGAATATGAACTTTCATCGTTTGCGCCACGTCTCTGAACGCAGTGAATTAAGTGAAGGTCACGAGGGTATTTTTGCCGTAACTATCCCCGAAGAACCCG
This sequence comes from uncultured Neisseriaceae bacterium, assembly GCA_946481965.1. GTDB lineage: Bacteria > Pseudomonadota > Gammaproteobacteria > Burkholderiales > Neisseriaceae > Snodgrassella. The sequence goes on from CAMLPN010000011.1 coordinate 3,187, forward strand.
GTAGCTTTCGACGTTTTATTGATCTGATCGATAATCGCAGTATCACCGAATTTAATTATCGCTACGGCGACAGTCAGAAAGCCCATATATTTGTTGGTATCCAGAGTAATAATACCGAAGAACTAGCCCAGATTACAGCTGAGCTAAATGATCATGGTTTACCGGCAATCGAACTTACCCATAACGAAATGGCAAAATTGCATATTCGCTATATGGTTGGCGGTCGCACCAGTAAAGTAGAAAACGAAAGACTGATTAGCTTTGAATTTCCAGAACGACCCGGAGCTCTGGCACGCTTTCTTAACCATATGCAATCCGACTGGAATATTACGCTGTTTCACTATCGCAATCATGGGGCAGATTTTGGTCGGGTGCTGGTTGGTCTGGATATTCCTCCTAATGATTCAGAGAAATTTATTGCTTTTCTGGATAATGTTGGGTATCCGTATTGTGATCACACTACAAACGCCGCATACCAATTATTTTTAAGTGACTCAACTAATAAGTAATAAAATATATATGGTTACATACTGAGGGAGTAATTTAGCTTACTGCCTCAGTTTTCTATCTGATATAGGTAAAAAATCTTTTATTGCTTATAAAAGCTAATTTGGCACAAACAGCAGAGCCATAATTAAAATAATGTTCTCTGTTGAATAATAAAAGGATAGCAGAACCAATTTATAACTAGAGATCGCCTATTTATATTGGGCGAAACCATTAATAATCTTAGGCATCATCAATTTATCCAGATTAGGGTCGCCATTGATTCAGCTAACCTGAAAATCAAATAAACAATGCTTACATAATTTGTTTAGATTTATTTAACATTTCGCCGTTCATAGACAGCCTGCGCTAGAGTACCGGCATCGACATACTCCAACTCACCTCCCAACGGCATACCTCGTGCCAGTCGGGTTATTTTAGCAGGGAAATTAGTTAATAACTGAGACAAGACATAAGCAGTTGCATCACCTTCAGCTGTAAAGTTAGTCGCAATGATGACTTCGTCTATTTCATGTTCTTGTAGTCGAATAATCAATTTATCCAGATCTATTGCATTTAAATCTGCCCCTTGTCCTGGATTAACCTGTCCCATCAGGACAAAATACAACCCATCGTGGCAATTGGCTGCTTCCATACTGGCCACATCTACTGGCATCTGTACAAGCATAAGTCGTTTGCTATCGCGCTGTTCGTCAGCACAGATATCACACAACTCACCTTCACAAAAAGTATTACATAAACGACAGTGATGTATTTGTAATAGGGCAGCCTGAATTGCCGCTACTAATTCTTCTGCACCCGCTCGTTTGTGCTGTAACAATTCATACGCCATCCGCTGCGCTGTTTTCGGGCCTACATTAGGCAAAACCTTTAATGCGTTGGTTAAACGCCCCAGTGCATCAGTGGATTTTTTACTCATTAAATTACTCGCTTGTAAATCAACTACTTACCAATGTATCAGATAATAGCAAATATACCAAGATTGTCACTTGCACTGAAGCTGAATATTTGCTGTAAGCGGTTATTGCCTAACTGAACAGTGCAGATAAATTGATGATAGCCAGTTGTTTTCAAAACAACTGGCTTAGTGTTTTCGCTTATAACAATAATATTCTATTAAAAAATACAATTGCCTGATTCAAGATTCTGAGTAGGAATAGTGATTATTTATTTAAAAAAATCGCCCATCCCTGCTGGCAGATTCATACCCTGAGTGAACTGCCCCATACGCTCTGAAGAAGTGGCTTCTGCTTTGCGAACAGCGTCATTTACTGCCGCCGCAATCAAATCTTCCAGCATTTCTTTGTCGTCGGCTGCGTCACTCAGTAAACTATCATCAATATGAATACGTTTCACACCATAATGACAATTCATGGTCACTTTAACCATACCAGCACCAGATTCACCTTCAACTTCAACATTGGCCAACTCTGCCTGCGCTTTTTTCATCCGCTCCTGCATCTGTTGCGCCTGCTTCATTAAACCACCCAAACCCGCTTTTCCAAACATAATTATGTCCTTATTATTTAAAAATCAAAATAGATTGATTGAAAATTTCATTCATTGTTCACGTAATTGTAAACTATCTGTAATCCAGCTTGCATCGAAAGTTTCGATTAGCTTTTGCACATACGGTTCTGATTCAAGACTTGACTGAGCTTGCTGTTGCTCCTGTTCTCTCAAACGTTGCTGCCGCATAACGGGTGTTTCCAGTTCGGTCTGCTCCGACCAACCACAGGTATTAATCCGAATAGGCTTACCATATGCAGCAGATAAGCTTTCAGCCAGACGGGTAAGCAATTCTCGATTAGCTGTAGGTTCGCCCTGCTCGGCTAAAGCAATTGTTAAACTGCCACTGCTGTCATCAAAATCAGCTATAGCAGAATGCTGACTAAAAAGCTGCACTGCACCCAGTCTAGGTGCCAGTTTAGCCAGAATTTCTGGCCAGTTTTCTGCGTTCAGAGGTGGCAGTTTTTCTTCAATTGATAAATCTTGGGTTTCAGTTTGAATTTCATTTTTTTCATCCGCTGACAAATGAATACTTACTGCAGGATTATTCATCTGCTGTGGTTCAGATTCCTGTGCCTGACTGGTGATCTCTTGGGTTGGTAATGCCGAGGTAGGTGAATCAATAATTTCCTCAGCTTCCAAGTCATCAGTTACAACTTGCGGATCAGCATTAATAGTTGATTCTGCTGATATTTCAGTTGCAGACTGGATATTAGACAGTTCAGTAGGTTGAGAATGATGCTTATCTGTACTCGGCTGCGCAATAGGTGACGATCCAGTTTCTGACCTAGCTAACGGTGGTGCAGTAACATTTTGTGCTACAGATAAAGCTGTGTCTGTATTTTCATTTCTGACACCAAAATGCTGCTTTGCAGACTGATTATCCTGCAAAGTCGTGCCAGCGATCTGTCCATGTACGCGCTGTTCTGCCATGGCTGCTAGTGGTGCAAAGGCCAGCATGCGCAGCAAAGTCATGATAAAACCTGCGTTTTCATCCGGTGCCAAGGGCAAATCAGCTTTGCCACGTAAAGCGCACTGATAGTAGAGTTGAATTTGTTCTGGTGAAAATAACTTAGCCAGATGAGATAGAGCTGTATATTCAGGATCGTCTGTCTGAATGGCAGTTGGAACGGTCTGTAATAAACTTAACCGTTGTAACAGTAAAGCTAATTCAGTTAACGCACCGTCAAAACCAATAGCATTATTAGTCATCTCATTGGCTTGAGCCAATAGTGCCTGACCATCACGTTCGGCCAAAGCTTGCAGTAATGCGTACAAATAGCTTTTATCCACCGCGCCAATCATGTTGCGCACATCAGTTTCTGTTACTTTACCGGAGCCAATAGCAATCGCCTGATCAAGCAAACTTAGCGCATCGCGCATCGAACCAGCAGCGGCACGACCTAATAGTTGCAAAGCAGTATCTTCATATGCAATTTGTTCATGTTGCAGCACATAAACCAAATGATCATAGACTTGAGCAGTATTCAGGTTGCGCAAAACAAATTGTAAACAGCGACTCAATACCGTTACCGGTACTTTTTGCGGATCAGTTGTGGCAAGAATAAATTTGACGTGTTCCGGAGGCTCCTCCAGCGTTTTGAGCATGGCATTAAAAGCACTCTTGGACAACATATGCACTTCGTCAATAATATAGACTTTATAACTACCCATGGTCGGCGCATATTGTGCGTTTTCCAGCACTTCACGGATATTATCAATACCTGTATTGGAAGCAGCATCTATCTCCAGTACATCAACAAACCGTCCGGCGTCAATTTGCTGGCAGCAATTACATTGATTACAGGGTTCGCCATGAATAGTGTGCTGGCAATTTAAACTTTTGGCGAGAATTCGTGCAATGGTAGTCTTACCTACTCCGCGAGTACCTGTGAGCAAATAAGCATGGTGCAACCTACCCTTATCCAGCGCATTAACTAATGCCTTAACCACATGTTCCTGCCCGACTAAATCGGCAAATTTCTTAGGTCGCCATTTTCGCGCCAATACTTGATAAGTCATAACCATCCGCAGCTGCTTACGCAGTAAATCTAAATTAATCAATCAAAACTGGTTTGCAACCAGCTTGAAACGACATATTGTAAACAAAAAACGATCATAACGGTGCACTGTAAGATCGATACCAGTAAATAATATAATTTTCTGCATTTAATTTGGTTTATCTAAAACCTGGCCACGATATAGAAATAAATTGATAAACTCGTACCATTAAATTTTAGCAAATTTATCCGAAAATTAGGAACATGCTATTAATGCTGGTTTTATTTCAAAAAATAAACCATAAGAAATTAATATTTATATATATTTGCATTAATGATATTTTTTTATAAGATTTACTTTTATCTGTATTTAACTCAATATATAATGTAAAGAAGCACTTAATCGTCGCCGGACGAAGTAATTATTGACTCTTTTAGGCCTTAGTAAGAGTCAATAGTTACTTTTTTTTTATTTAAATAATATGAGGTGAAAAAAATGTCACAAATTTTTTCAGTAAATGCAGATGTTTGGCAACTTATTCCCGAACTTGAAATTGGTGTAATTACTGGCCATCGCCAAGAGTTAACAGATAAAGTTCCAGCAGAGTTATTAACTCAGGCCAATCAACAAGCGCTCAAATGGGTAACCGAAGATCCGATCAGTGCTAATCCAGTAGTTAAATCTTGGCGTGACACATTTCAAAAATTTAAAACCAAAAAAGGAGCACATTGTTCGGTAGAAAATTTATTGAAAAGAGCCAAACAAGGCAAAGCAGTCAGACCCATTAATGGTTTGGTCGATGTTTATAATTCAGTTTCCTTAGAAATGGCCTTCCCTATTGGTGGCTTTGACTTAGATAAAATCCATGGCCATCTCAATCTCTTAGTGGCAGAGCAAAGCGAGGACTTTTGGGCACTGGGAGAAAATGAACCTGAAAAAACATTGGTGGGCGAAATTATTTATCACGATGATCAATCCGTGCTGACCAGATGTTTAAACTGGCGCGATAGCGTTACATCAGGACTAACCGAAAATACTCAAAATGTGGCTTTTATCATTGAAAATAATGACCCGCAACGCCATACAGATTTTGTGGCTGCCATTGAGCTTTTGCAAAAGCGTTTAGCTGATTTTCTTGAGCTGAAAACCACCTCTCAAATAGTAAACCAGCAACAACATAGCTGCGAACTATCTTATAGCGCCTGAGAATGTCATTTACAATTATACTGATCTATAAATTCTTAGCCAGAGATGGAATATGATATTTAAGGTAATAAATTTTGTCTTATAGATTTATAGATCGTATTCATTATTATATTTTAAATCTATAAAACATAGCGGAAATAATTTGAAATTAAATGCAGTTACTTAGTTACGCTTAAAAACAGCCATTTTTATCTGTAATGGCTGTTTTTTTATTAAGCAAAAACGAATTTTATAATTTAGAAGTGCTGTAACTTAAACCATTAGCAATCTGGCGCACCGCAGCAACATAATGGCGACTATGATTATACTGCCAGATAGTATAAAAATTATTTAAGCCAAACCAGTATTCGTATACTCCCGGTGATTGTTCTAGTTGATAAAGTATGCCTTTTTCCTGATTACTTATTTGCTGTGGAATACTAACGCCTAATTGGCGTAACTGGCCGGCAGTAAACTTCATTTCAGTAGGCTGATCGATAATTTGCTGAAGCTGGCTATTTATCTGCAATGTTACTGGTACAGCAACCGGTTGATCAGTTCTCCAGCCGTGTTTTTTCATATAATTAGCCACAGAAGCCAATATGTCACCGGTATTGCCCCAAATATCGCGTTGACCATCACCATCCCAATCTACAGCATACTGCCGATAACTTGAAGGCATAAATTGTGGCATACCCATTGCACCGGCAAAACTTCCTTTGAAACTAAATGGATTGCGTTTTTCTTCATAGGCCAGTTGCAGAAACTCAACCAATTCACGCTGAAAATAAGCTGCTCGGCGAGGATAATGATACCCTAATGTGGTTAAAGCATCTGCTACTCTGAAAGAGCCCATATTTCCGCCATAATTGGTTTCAATACCAATAATGGCAACCAATAATTCTGGCGCTACTCCATAACGGTTCGCAACAGCTGTCAGTACCGACTGATTATTTTTTAAAAAAAGTCTGCCGTTATTTATCCGTAATTTATTGGCATTATTTTGAACAAAACTATACCACGGCAGAGAGGTACCGGGTCTGTCCATTCCCCTAATAATACTGGGTTTGAACAGAACATTTTGAAAAAAATCTTCCAGTTGTCGCTGATCATAGTGTCCGCGTGTTAATTCACTATCAATAAAGCGTTTAACATCACTTCGACTGAGTAAATCCATCCCACTGTCAGTAATTCCAAATTTATCATTGTCTGCGGCTCCCTGAACCGGTGCCAGTGGAGTCAGAGGTTTCTCTGTTGGTTGCTTTACTCGTTCACAGGCAATTAGTAACAACGCCGCACTTATTATCCAGGCAAATTTCATTGTTATTGTTCCTTATATAAGCAGGATATTAGTCTAATCTATTTTTTTCCTCACCAGTAAAAAAAAGCTGCCTAGAATTTCTAGACAGCTCTTTTTTATCAATATCTGGTACTGATAATTACTCAGTAGCAGCAACAACAATCACATTTACAGCAGCAACAGCATCGCTGTGTAAAGCAACTTCAATTTCATATTCACCAATTGCTTTCAAAGGACCGTTCGGTAAGCGTACATTAGCTTTTGACACTTCCACGTTCAGCGCAGCTTTGATCGCTTCAGCAATATCATGAGTAGTAACAGAACCAAACAGGCGGCCATCAACACCAGCTTTCTGGGCAACATTGATGCTCTGTCCATCGATTTTCAGTTTACGTGCTTCAGCATCAGCCAGAACAGCAGCCTGTTGGGCTTCATATTCTGCACGTTTTTCTTCGAAAGCAGCCAGATTAGCAGCATTAGCACGCTGAGCTTTGCCTTGAGGGATCAAATAGTTACGAGCATAACCATTTTTTACCGTAACCAGATCACCCAGATTACCCAGACCACCGACTTTTTCTAACAAAATAATTTGCATAATAAATCTTCCTTATTATTTATGTTGATCGGTGTAAGGCAGCAAAGCCAGAAAACGAGCACGTTTTACCGCAGTAGATAACTGACGTTGGTAATGCGCTTTGGTACCAGTAATACGTGCAGGAATGATTTTACCATTTTCAGTAATAAAATCTTTCAACAAGTCTACTGCTTTATAATCAACCTGTTTAATACCTTCCGCAGTGAAGCGGCAAAATTTTCTACGTTTGAATGATTGACGAGCCATGTCGTTTAACCTTTATATTCATGAATTTGTTGGATATGTAGTATCGGGCGGGAATGATATATGCCCTTCTGAGCCAGAAATCCTTTGATCTCCACCATTACCCCGGGTTGATACATCCAGTTTTTTGCTAAATCGCCTAATGCCTTGGCCTGAATTTCCATTTTTGCCAAATACCGCTGTTCTAGTTCTATTTGCCATGATTCGTGTGTCAGCCACATTGTCAGTACCGGCAAACCTGCAGGGGTGTAGCGTAAATCATCCAGACTTTTAATCTGGGCACAGAGATTTAATTGATTTAGCAATTCTTACTCATTTAAGATTAAGCTTCTGCGTTTTCAGCAGTTGCTTCTGCGCTGTTACCTGCCAGCAGATTTTTAGACTTCTCGTCTTTCATCATTGGAGAAGCTTCAGTTACGGCTGCATCCATTTTCACAGTCAGATGACGCAACACCGCATCATTAAAACGGAAAGCAGTTTCAATTTCGTTAATTACTTCAGGTGTGGTTTCAACATTCATCAACACATAGTGTGCTTTGTGAATTTTGTTGATAGGGTAAGCCAGTTGACGGCGACCCCAGTCTTCCAGACGGTGAATGGTGCCTTTGGCATCGGTAATCATAGCTTTGTAACGCTCTACCATCGCACCAACTTGTTCGCTTTGATCCGGATGGACAATGAACACGATTTCATAATGACGCATGTGTACTCCTTGTGGCTAATCAATCCCTTTACCATGCGGAATGTAAAGGGCAAGGTTGCAAAACGCTGCATTATATACGCTTTTATCATCGTAAGCAATTGCACAGCCAGACAAATTATCACTGCAAATCTTTATTTTTCTGATTGCTTGTTGTTCTGCCTAAAACACCGATTCAGATGTTCGCTAATAATTTGAATTTTTACTTTATTTTTCTCTTACCAATACCATTGCAATAGTCAAAACGATTGATTAGCAGTTTACAGCATCGCAGCAATTGCCTAACATAAACCTCTTGATATTTATTAATGACTTAGTTTATGAATCAATATTTCGATGCGCTGTTCGCCCGCAAAGAATTTCTAACTCGCCTGTTGGCGCATAGTTTTAATTCCCCCAGAGGTTGGCTAGAGCTGGCTTGCGCTATTGTCATCATGCTGAGCACCTACTGGCTGAGTAAAAAAATTATTGCCAGATACCATTTGCAAGAAAGGCTGGTTAAATTTCCTTTCCTGCGTCACATATTAATACGACTGGTGTGGCCGATTCTATTATTATTGTGTTCTATTATTGCGATATTTCTCTGGCGTGTAACGATGGCTGAGTCAGTATTATGGTTACAGCTACTGGCTTTTACTGCTCGCTGGATGATCGCCATCCGTATCATTATGTCAATTTTGCATAATGCGATACCAAACAATTACTTTAATGATCACTACGAACGAACACTATCAAAAATCTTATGGGTGTGCTTTATATTATGGCTCTCTAATCTGGATTCTTTCATTATCCGTCTTTTAAAATCGCTGTCTTTACCAATTGGTTCTACCAATCTGAGTTTATTTACCGTCATTACCGGTTCCATTACTGTCGGCATAGCCATTATTATAGCGCTATGGCTGTCACGCATGACTGAACAACATATTCTGCAGGCCAATAGACTGGATGTAAATCTGCGCTATGTGTTAGCTAAATTAATCAAATCATTATTTGTTGTCGTAGCAGTGTTAATTGCCCTGCCCATGGTGGGTATTAATTTGACTATGCTTTCAGTTTTTGGTGGTGCTCTGGGTGTAGGGCTGGGACTGGGTCTGCAAAAAATTGCCAGCAACTATGTATCTGGATTCATCATACTGGCTGATCATTCCGTTCGTCCAGGTGATCGACTCAATATCAATAATTTTACCGGTTATGTAACCAAAATCACCGCTCGTTTTGTGGTATTGCGCAGCAGTGATGGATCAGAAGCATTGATTCCAAATGATACCTTCGTATCAAATACCGTCATCAATGATTCTTATTCCAGTCGTATCATGTCAAATAATCTTACTGTTCAAGTAGCATACAATACTGATCTACCTAAAGCTTTGCAAATTCTCAAAGAAGCTGCCATGAAACAGACACGGACCTGTGAAGAACCTAAACCAAATAGCTACGTAACCGGTTTTGCTGATTCTGGCATTAATTTGTATGTAAACTACTGGATTAGAGATCCAGAAAATGGTTTTATGAGCATTAACTCAGCCATTTTGCTGGAAATTTGGAATCGCTTTAAAGAAGAAGGAATTGAATTTCCATTTCCACAGCAGGAAGTGCGCATTCTTAATGATGGTGACGATCCTATTGCTCTGAACAACCTGATGCCACATGATAGTCAATCTATACAGCAATTTTCAGATAAACCATCAACTAATTTGAACAATGCTTCTTCCAAACCAAAACAATAACGACCACATGACTAAAACAAAACATTACAAACAACCCATATCGGTACTGGTCATTATTTATAACGATCAGCAACAAATCCTGCTGCTGGAAAGGGCCGATAAACCCGGTTTCTGGCAATCTGTTACCGGCAGTCTGGAAGCCGGTGAAAGTTTATTGCAAACAGCCCAACGTGAAGTCGCAGAAGAAACGGGAATCTGCGTCACAACAGATGCGATTCAAGACTGGCAGCAAACCAACGAATACGAAATTTACGCCTACTGGCGTCATCGCTATGCACCCGGTGTTACCCATAATACCGAACATGTTTTTTCCGTTTGTGTTCGCAGCGATTGTAATATAGAGCTATCAACGCAAGAACATTTACAATATGGGTGGTATACACGGGAAGAAGCCATCGAAATGGTTTTTTCACCTTCCAATCAACAAGCCCTAATTCAACTACCTAACCACTGGTAAGATTTTGCTCACTCGCAATTACAATTATGAATACAATAACCATTGCCACCTATAACATCCATAAAGGCATGTCTGCACTAAATCTGAAAGTACAGCTTTTCCAAATGGCTACCGCATTACAGCAGCTATCGCCTGATATTCTCTTTTTACAGGAAGTACAGGGCGAAAATATTAAACGAGCCGATACTATTGCTAATTTTCCACAACAGCCACATTACCAAATATTAAGTGAGCACATGGCTTATCATATTAGTTATGGACGCAATGCCCAGTATAAACATCGCGATCACGGTAACGCCATCTTAAGTAAATACCCAATCACCACTGTGCATAATCTTGATATCAGTGTCAATGTCAGAGAACAGCGTGGCATGTTGCATTGCGAGATTCAACCATCCCACTGGGAGCAACCATTGGTTTGCCTATGTGCCCATCTTAATTTACTAGAACCAGATCGTAAAAAACAGTATCAAATAATTATGAAATATATTCAAACAGAAATAGACCCGAGTAGTCCGCTGATATTGGCAGGTGATTTTAATGACTGGCGTAAACGTTCTCAGGAAAATCTGAGTCTGCAAATGGATATGATTGATGCTTTTAATGGCTATCGCAAAGCTCCTAAAACTTTTCCATCCAGACTACCTTTGCTTAGTCTGGATAGAATCTTTACCCGTCACCTCAATATTCTGACAGCCAAACCTCTCAAGGGTCTACCCTGGCAAAAACTATCTGATCATTTACCTTTGTATGCTATTATTGAACCAGAAAAAAATTGTAAATAATTTACTTTATCACGTACTAAATCTTTAAAATAATAAAAAAATTTGACCATTACACTCAAATTTTTATCATTCATTTTAACTAAAATCACATTCCATTCATTTCATTCCAGCTACATCCTACAGCGAAAATTTTTAGTTTTAAAGTTTATATAACTATGTATACCGAGACCATAACCCAATGTGCAGCTAATGCTGTACGTATCGTTCGTTTAGCAAAATCAAATCCGATTAGCTTTTGGCTCAGCGCGGCTATGGCTGGAGCTTATATAGGTCTCGGTATTATCCTGATTTTTACTCTAGGTAATCAGCTTGAGTCAACACTAAGACCTTTAGTCATGGGTGCCACCTTTGGAATTGCGTTAACTCTGGTTGTCATTGCCGGTTCTGAATTATTCACTGGCCATACCATGTATTTAACTTTTGGTCTAAAGTGTAAAGAAATTACTCATCGGCAAATGTGGTTGGTACTGCCACAAACATGGCTGGCCAATTTATTAGGTGCCATTTTCGTTGCAACTTTATATTACTATGCAGCCACACCATTGCTATCTTCAGACACAAGCATCATACACAGTGTCGCCTTAGCCAAAACAACTGCCTCTGCTGAAGCTTTGTTTGTTCGTGGCGTTTTTTGTAACTGGCTTGTTTGTTTAGCTATCTGGATGGCATGCAGAGTTGAAGGTGCAGCAAAATTTATTGCCATTTGGTGGTGTTTATTCGCCTTCATTGCTTGTGGTTATGAACACTGCATAGCAAATATGACGTTATTTGCATTATCATGGTTGGGTAATCACAGTGAATCTTATACCGTTGTTGGCATTGGTCATAATTTATTATGGGTTACCTTAGGAAATATTGTTTCAGGTGTAGTCTTTATGGGACTAGGTTATTGGTATGCAACACCCAAAACAGAGCGCCCCTGTTAACGAATCAAGCACAAATTCAGACTCATTTATTATCTGAAATACTATAAAGCAATTATTATTAATAGAACTGATAATAATAAAATATTATTAAAAATATTCAAAAAAATTGCCAACACTATTACTAATAAAAATTTTATTTTTTATATAGTGAACCTTATATTATTAATATTTGTACTTTAAATAATATTTTAATATAACAGCAAAAGAAAAAAATGAATAATTATAATTTAACACCTGCCCATCTATTATAAACTATTAGTTTAAAATAATCCCACTAAATACTATTTTTCTCATAAGTGACAGTAACAATTTAAATTTATCAATCTGTACTATTGATAATTATTTTTTTAGCATATTAATTTAACTACTAATCGCAAATCGTGCAATAAACTTAGCCAGTAGTGGTCCCACCAAAACTACCGTAAATAGTCTCAACGATTGCATCGCCACCACTAAGCCAACATTGGCATGCACGTCCAGCGCAATAATAGATAAAGAGTCCAAACCACCGGGACTGGTAGCCAGATATGCAGATAAATAATCCTCTCCAGTCCAATATGAAACCCCGAGTGCGGATAAACCGCATAATATGATTAAAAACATCGAAGCTGAAATCATCACAGGCATGGCATACATAACATAGCGTAAAGTTTCCCGATTAAAGCGTAAACCGATGTATCCACCCAACAGTCCATAAGCTACCACAATAAATTCATGTGGCAAAACCAACTGCACCAGACCAAAAAGATGTAATACCACGCCAAGTATTAATGGCACAAGTAAACTTCCTGCGGGAACAAAACGACCCAACCACACTCCAATTACTAATACCGTAATAGTCAGCAACATATTAATGCTGATGGCCTGACTCCAAAATGAACTCGGTGAGATTAAATTATTATTTAACACAAAAGCTTTACCGCTAAGTAAATGACTCACCAAAGCAGCCATCAAAATCACACAAATTACCCGAATATACTGCATAGTGGCGACCACACGGGTATCTGCTCCATAATCTTCTGCCATCGCAACCATAGCTGCTGCTCCTCCAGGAGATGTCCCCCATGCTGCAGTCGTGCCGGGTAAACGACCAAAACGCACCGTCAATATCCCCACCACAACACTTAATAGAAGTGTAACCAGCGTTGTACACAGCATCAATTCCCACTGAGTTAGAACCTGTGTCAATACCTGCAAAGTGATGGTATTGGCAATCAGTAAACCTACTAAACCTTGACCGTATCTGAAACAAATTTTAGGGACCCTGATTGTGGCACCACATACCCCCATAACGATGGCACACACCATCGGTCCTAATAACAATGCAGCCGGAATAGCTGCCTGTTCCAAAACATATCCAAAAATATATGCAGTTAATACAAAAATAAGCCATTGACACAATTGGGATTTGTCCATACACATAGACATCCACACCCCCTTACATTTAAACATGACTGCCGGCACTAACGGCATTGATACATCAACATCATTGGTAAAGCCGTACTTTATACATTTATCACCGACCTATAAATAGCATAATGGCAAATTTTTTATAAATCTTTATTAGCTTATTGTTTCATGGATACAAAGTCATAAATTGAGATCATTCACAGTACAATTGGGTTTAATCATGTCACAGCACCGTTCTCTCAGCATATTTAAAAGTTAATCTTGCTAATAAATATTTGCGAAATACCGCCACATGATAAAAATTCAGCGCACAAAGAAAATTGAATTCACAATTTATGCTAACAAACTATCAATATAATATATAAATCAATTAGATTTATTGCCTAATTTATTTAAACAATATCTGACTATTATCCCTACTCCTACAGCAAGCAAAAATCCACCCATTAAATCTAAAAACAGATGGCGGCGTAATTGGATAATCGAAATACAAATAACTACGCCCCATATCATCAATAATATCGTTCTCAACCAATGTTGTTTATTTATTGCTCCCCAGACTACAATAACTGTTAAAGCAACATGCAAAGAGGGAAAACAGTTCAATTCTACATCTGTGGCTACAATTTTATTATATAAATCAGTACTAATCGAAGGCGTGGTTACGGCTACATACTCTATCATTGTCGGAAAGACAACAAAACATATACCTGCCAATAAGCCACTGCCCATAAAACTAAAACTCATCCAGCGCACATTTTTATAAGAAGCACATAAAAAACATATCGGAATAATTATAAAAAAAGATAAATACGCCCAAGCTGCATGTTCAGAAAAAGGGATAGCATGATCAATAAAACTGGGTGTAAGTTTTACAGGATCAGTCTGAAAATAAGGCGCTAGACTATAATTAGCACCGACAAACAGCCAGCCTACCATTAAATAGGCCAGACGCTTAGCAATACTTATCAACCTAGATCGACACCAGAAATTTGATTTTTTAGTTAAAAAAGACATTTAAAAAATAAATTAATGCTATTTCAATTGGCAAATGCCTATTTAAACATATTTACATTTATTTGTATTTAAAGATATAGGCATAAATTTGTTAGCGGATTAGAAAACTTAAAATCCACAAATTATCAAAAATATTCCGCTGAGCTTTTAAAATTAAGCTAAAATGATAAATATGCTATATATTATGATAATTGCTATCTATCCTACACATTGCTAATAGCTACGAATTTTGATCTTTCAATTTACTTTATACTAGCTAAACATTAAATGATTTAAGAAACCGTTTTATTTATTATCGTATTAAATTATAAATACAAACCATTTTTATACCATGCCTTTTATAAATACTAAGACAAATTTATAATGCATATTGTTTAGCTAATGATAGCTAATATTCTATTTATTGTTCTATTGTTCAGTATCATTTTTCATATTTATAGACTGTAATACCCAACTAATTAAAGCAGTAAATAAATCTTTAGTCACGATTCAATTCAAATACTTCACCCTACTCTTTTCGCTATTTTTATAACATATATTATTCCCCTGTATTTACTAAATAAATTTACTAATATTGCTATCTTATTTAGTTAAATAACATGACCTTATTAACAGCATAACGTCTTTTGCTTTTAAGAAAATTTGTACCTAATTACCCATCTTACCGATCATCTTGTTTCCCCGATAATTTTTCAGAAATCAGCATTTGATTATTGTGTAAACACCTATTCAATCGCAAAAAGCAAAAATAAAAAGATTTAAACTTTATTTGTAATATTCATTTTCATAACGGATTAGCTCAAACAACGAAATGTTAATTTCATTACTCCAGTAAACTGAAAAATGAATTTGCCTAAGCAAAATAAAATAGGTGAATAATTGTTTTATAAATAATCTTAATATAATTTATTCATTAGATAGCAACCATTCATCCTAAAAATATTACCCTTATATATAAAAATATTAGTAGTCATAACCAAAAAAGATTAAAATATCGTGCGAATTAAATTTATTTGCTCACTAAATAATTGAATAAAGCCGACAACAATGTCGGCTTTATTCAATTACTCTAAAATTAAGGACTACCAGCATGAACTTGCCAAACCGATCTGTTCCTAATACACGTATGCGTCGGATGCGTCACGATGACTTTTCCCGGCGAATGATGCGTGAACACACACTTACAACCGATGATCTTATTTTGCCTGTTTTTGTTCATGAAGCGAAAGGTCGCGTTCCGGTGGCATCAATGCCTGGAGTTGACCGTCTATCAATTGATGAATTATTAAAAGTAGCCGAACAAGCATTATTATCTGGAATCCCAGTTATAGATTTGTTTGGCGTACCAGACCCATCTTCTAAAACACCTGACGGACGTGCCGCCTGGGACGAGCAAGGTATAGTCCAACGTGCGATTCGGGCTGTAAAATCACGCTTTCCAGAACTGGGAATTATGGCTGATCAGGCACTAGATCCCTATACTACTCACGGACAGGACGGCATACCAGATGAAAGTGGGTACATACTTAACGACGAAACAATAGAAGCCATCATCAAACAAACCCTTTCTCATGCTGATGCCGGAATAGATATCGTTTCTCCAAGCGATATGATGGATGGACGCATTGCGGCCATTCGTGAAGCCCTAGAAAGCAATGGCTATATTAACACTCGCATCATGTCTTATTCAGCAAAATATGCTTCTGCTTTTTACGGTCCCTTTCGTCAGGCTGTGGGCAGTGCCACCAATCTTGGTAAAAACAACAAATACACCTATCAGATGGATCCGGCCAACAGCAATGAAGCATTATATGAAGTAGCAATGGATATCGCTGAAGGCGCAGACATGGTAATGATCAAACCAGGTTTACCCTATCTGGATATTATTCGTCGTGTTAAAGACGAATTTGCTGTGCCAACCTATGCCTATCAAGTATCAGGTGAATATGCCATGTTGCAAGCGGCCATTCAGAATGGCTGGCTGGAGGCGGATTTAGTGATACTGGAAAGCCTACTTGCTTTTAAACGCGCTGGTGCAGATGGTATTCTCACCTATTATGCACTGGATGCAGCACAAAGAATAAATAATATGAATAAAAGCTGCTACTAACCTATCATTGCTGCACATTCTGGATTAGATAGGCTAATAACCATAACCAAACTATAATAATTCAGATTAATGCAGCAATATAAATTCTCAATTTTCTTTACCTAAAAATAGGCAAAAATAATATTAAATTCTTAACAAAATACAAGTTAAAATTAAATAATATAGAATAAGTTTTAATTATGTAAATTTATTATATTGTACTTTAAGCACTAAAGTATAAATTATTCTTAGTTAGGATAATTTAACATCTAATTTAGAGCTATAAAATCACTAAATATTTTCTTTTTATTGCTAATAAATCAGAATAAAAATTGCCAAATTACAACATTGTCAAGAAAAAATGAAAATTAATTAAATTTACAATTACAATATATTTATTAATATAACTTAAAGAAACAGATAATGGAGAATCAGAATATATCTTTTCTTGCACCATCTTTATTTCAGCAGCATTGGTCAACTACTGAAGTTTTTGGTTCCATAATTTGGATATGGATGCACTCACCTCATCATCAACAGTACACTATACAAACATTTCGTCAGCATGTTATACCCGCAGTAAATTGTCATCAATTCGCAATCTTCTACTCAGATCAGCAACCGATTGCTTATTTTACATGGGCTATGTTTAAAGAAAATGATTTAATGGTACAACACATAATAAAAAATAATATAAACCCAACGATAACGATTCTGGTAAGGCCAACTAAACCTCAGGAAGGAGTGCATTATCATGAAACACCGCATTAAAATTATATTCCTGTTAAATATGTGTTTGTGCTTGGAGGGTTGCATGGAGGCAGCTATAAATTTTTGGAATGGTCCGGGCTGGTCATCACCAGCAAGAAAGAAAGCTCATCAGGAATGTTTTGAAGAGCTTGAATTAACTGTGCCTGACCCACATGACCCCCAGGGTTCTGAAGCAAGGAATGAATGGATGGCTAACATTTATGCACCTGCAAGAATAGAATGTATGAAGAGAAAAGGTTTTTAAAAATGTTGAGTTCATATTAGAATTATATTCCTGATAGATATGAAATTGTGCTTGGATAATTGAACGAAATCAGCTATAAATTTCTAGAACGCTTCAAACTGGACATTAGCAGCATATGATTTGGTAATCTAAAAAATTAGCCTTGAGATGAATTTTATAATAGTAATATTAAAAGATTGAATACAGGGCTGTATCGATATCTTAAAGATGATTTTTGCATACTAGTGCATCTGAAATAAAAGAAACTAGCCTATTCAGGTAAGGCCAACTAAACCTCAGGAAGGAATGCATTATCATGAGACACCGCATTAAAATTATATTCCTGTTAAGTATGTGTTTGTGCTTGGAGGGTTGCATGGAAGCAGCTATAAGATTCTGGAATGGTCCGGGCTGGTCATCACCAGCACATAAGAAAGCTAGTAAGGAATGTTTTGAAGAGCTTGAATTAACTGTACCTGACCCACATGACCCCCAGGGTTCTAAAGCAAGGAACGAATGGATGGCTAACGTTTATGGACCTGCAAGAATAGAATGTATGAAGAGAAAAGGTTTTTAAATTAAGTTTCTATAATGGTTCAAGCTGGACATTAACAGCTTATGATTTTGTAATCTGATAAATTAGTCTTGAGCTGAATTTTATAATAGTAATATTATAAGATTGAATACAGGGCTGTATTGATATCGGAAAAAAAGACATTAGTATACTGATGCAATTCAAATAAAAGAATAGATAAGGGTTTTTATTGTACTGAAAAATAGAAGAAACTGGCCTACTACAAAAAGTCATCGGCACTACACAGATACCGATCCATGAAATCAATGGCAGACGTTATTTTAATTTTGAAGGAAAGAAATATTATGCAGATCCGAACCACTAAAATCCGCTTACTCATCCTGACAGGTATCGGCATATTCCTGAGTGGCTGCAGTATATCCGACTGGTACAATGGCTACTATGTTGAAAGATATGCGATTAAAGAAGCACAAAAAGATAGAGAAAAATATTACAATTCTGAATCACCAGAAATGCAAGAGCGAAGAAAGCAAAATCAAACATATTGTTTAGATTTAGCAAATAAGCCGGAAAACCGGGTTGCAAGAGCCGGTTATCCAAATGGAGTATGGAATCAAGCTATGTTTAGTAGATGTATGATAGACAGAGGTACACCAACTTATGAATCCTATGGTGGAGTACTACAAAAAAAACATGATGAAGAGCTAAGAGCAAAAGGTAAAAGAGTCATGTAAGTGTTGTTAGCCTGATATATCAGCCCTGTGTTTAATTTGATAATAGTAATATTAAAAGATTGAATACAGGGCTGTATTGATATCTGTAAGATGACTTTCGCATACTGGTGCAACTGAAATAAAAGAATAAATAAGGGTTTTTATTGTACTCAAAAATACAAGAAAATAGCTTACTGCATAAAGTAATCAGCACCACACAGATACCGATTCATGAAATCCATAGCAAACACTTTTTTGAATTTGAAGGAAAGAAATATTATGCAGATCCGAACCACTAAAATCCGCTTACTTATTCTGATAGGTATCGGCCTATTCCTGAGCGGTTGCAGCATATCCGACTGGTATAATGGCTATTATGTTGAAAGATCCGCGATTAAAGAGGGACAGAAAAATAGAGAAAAATATTACAATTCTGAATCGCCAGAAATGCAAGAGCTGAGAAAGCAAAATGACAAATATTGTATAGATTTAGCAAAAAAGCCGGAAAACCGGATTCCAAGAGCCGGCTATCCAAATGGAGTATGGAATCAAGCTATATTTGTTAAGTGTATGAAAGAAAGAGGCACACCAACATATGGAACCTGGCAGGGAATGCAACAAAAAAAACGTGATGAAGAGCGAAGAGCAAAAGGTAAAAGAGTCATGTAATTATTAGTTGTCTGGTATATCAGCCCTGTATTTGATTTGATAATAGTAATATTAAAAGATTGAATACAGGGCTGTATTGATATCTGAAAGATGATTTTTGCATACTGGTGCAACTGAAATAAAAGAATAGATAAGGGTTTTTATTGTACTGAAAAATACAAGTAACTGGCCTACTACAAAAAGTCATCGGCACCACAGAGATACCGATCCATCAAATCAATGGCAGACGTTATTTTAATTTTGAAGGAAAGAAATATTATGCAGATCCGAACCACTAAAATCCACTTACTTATCCTGATAGGTATCGGTCTATTCCTGAGCGGCTGCAGCATATCCGACTGGTATAATGGCTATTATGTTGAAAGATCCGCGATTAAAGAGGGACAGAAAAATAGAGAAAAATATTACAATTCTGAATCGCCAGAAATAAAAGAGCTGAGAAAGCAAAATGACAAATATTGTATAGATTTAGCAAAAAAGCCCGAAAACCGGGTTGCAAGAGCCGGCTATCCAAATGGGGTATGGAATCAAGGTATGTTTACTAAATGTATGTATGACAGAGGGACACCAACATATGAAACTTGGGCGGGAATGCAACAAAAAAAACGTGATGAAGAGCGAAGAGCAAAAGGTAAAAGAGTCATGTAATTGTTAGCGGCCTGGTAGATCAGCCCTGTATTTAATTTGATAATAGTAATATTAAAAGATTGAATACAGGATTGTATTGATATCTTAAAAACGCCTTTCGCATATAAAGGCACACTCAAACAAATAAGAGTTTTCATTTTATTGAAAAATATAACGCTTTAGATGTAATTCCAATAGTAAATAAAGCTATTAAAAAGTGCATGATGTTAAAAAAGTCATATGTAAACTAAATAAGCAGGTGATATTGCAAAGATATTGGTGTGAGCATAAGAAGCAGCTGGAATGGCAAGGGATAATAAGATCGTCAATGATGCAATAAGTAGACCTTGGACTCCAGCAATTAATTCTGCAACAAATAAAGTGGCCACTGAACAAATAAAGGTATCATCAGATAAAGCACCTAAAACAGTTAAACCAAATCCGATATATAAGGTATCAAGTGCAGAAAACACTAGATGTATTACTGATTATATAGATAGAAATATCTGTCTAGTAGATCGGTAGGGAAACATAAATAAGAATTTATAACACTATCATGCAAAAATTCAGATTGCGACAATTAGAAATTTTACATTTAATATTATAAATATTATTCTTTTGGTATTTTTTTGAAAAAGCCAATTGTTTGAACCATTGCAGCACAAGCTAAGAAAAAGAATGTACTTTTTAGGAATGTCTTCAGTCGGGCATTCGCTACTATATAGTCTGATGCAGAACGAGAAACACCAAAAATGGTTTGATATATACTCATATATGACATAATCATTAAAACAAATATAAGCGTATATTGTATTAAAATAGCATAAATACTTTGCCTTTTTCTATACTGTAGTATAAATATAATATAAGCTATTATTGCTACGATATTATAAGCAGACAAAACATATGAACTATTGGGAAAAGAAACTAGTATTATGAAATTAAAAATAATCTGCATAATGAGAATGAGTAGCTCGCTTAGTTTGTTTAATTTGCTGACTACAAAATATACCAGATTTACTGTAGCAAACAGTATAAAAGAGATTTTAATATCATAACCCATTACTTCATATGGGTGGTTCATATTCTGATTATAAATATACTGATCAAGATAATGATTAGCAGACAAATAGTTCATCAATAAAACATTACTGATAAAGGCCCCAATAATCGTACTTAAGTAGTTTATACTGATTTTTTTAAACATGGCTGACTTTATAAATGTATATGACCATTGATTTTAGATAGAAACTGCAAATTGAAAATAGCTGTTATCTTACTCTATTATTTTTCATTAGGCTTGTTCATAAAAAGACTTATTCTCGGCAGAAAGTTGTTTAATTGTAAAGAGTTGTTGTTATAACATACATAAGTAAATAGTAAATCTAGTTTGCCATGTTATCGTGCTGTCCAGATATTTTTAGTCTGAAATAAAAATCTGAACAATTAAGTAAATCAATAATTCAAGATGATTATCCATTTTGCATAATTTATTGTGACCATTGTTGCACCATCTTTTCAGCCAAAACTATCTGGCTATCGATTATTTTGGTGGCCCCTGCTAAAATTAATTGCTGTTTTTGCTGCTCGCTATTACTGAACACGATAATTTCTAAGTGTGGATTCTTTGTCAATGCCGCTTCTATGATAGCCAAGGTTTCGGTTTGATTATGAATGGCAATGATAAGATTTTTTGCAGTGGGAATAAATACCGCTTCCAACATTCCATCAGCTAATGCATGACCATAGGCAACAGGTATTTGTTGAGCTCGTAATTGTGTCACCACATCCAGATTGTTTTCCTGAACATATACTGTCTGTTGTTGTGCCTGTAAACGTAACAGTATTTCTCGACCAATTGGTCCTGCGCCAATCAATACCGTATGATCAGATACTTCAGGTGCCATAACCATATCTTCATTAGCAAAATAAATAGATACTGGTTTAATTGGTGAGGCTATTTTGGCGTGAGGTTTGGTTGATAACATTTCACTGTCATTTGGCAAGGATGTTTCTGCGCAGTGCAATTTTGTGTGTTTTTGCAAATAACGATTCAGCCATACAAAAAGAAAAGGATTACACACAATCGAAATCAGTGCACTACCTAAGATGAGATCACTGGCTAATTGGGGCAAAATTTTGTATACCGACCCTAAACTAGCAATCATAAATGAAAATTCACCTATTTGTGCCAATGCTAGGGCAATGGTCAAAGCAGTCTGAACGGGATAACCGAGTAAACGAACAATCAAAAAAGCACCCAATCCTTTACCAAACACAACTACCAATAGGGTAGCCAGTAATAATAATGGTTGGCGAATGATGATGCTCGGATCAAACAACATACCCACTGATACAAAAAACAGTACTGTGAAAAATTCACGCAAACCGCCTGAAGCTTCTTCTGCGGTATGATTCATACTGGTTTCACTGATTATCGTGCCGGCAAAAAAAGCACCTAATGCAAACGATACGCCAAATAAATAGTTTGCAAGAATCGCACATCCTAAAGCTATGGCAATGACAGCCAAGCGGAAAAGCTCTGGATTGCCGGTTCCGACTACTTTATGTAGTGACCACGGAATGATTTTTCGTCCCAATAACAACATTATTGCGACAAATGCAATAATTTGGACACTGGTTTTACCCAATAAATACATCACTTCAGCACTGGATACATTTCCAGTCCCTGCTAATAGTGGTGCCAGTGCCGGAATCATCACCAAAACAAATACCATAGCAATATCTTCAACTATCAGCCAACCAGTTGATATCCTCCCTTGACTAGAATCTGCTAAATGCCACCGCTGTAATGCCGCCATTAAAACAACAGTTGAAGCACAGGATAAGGCAAGACCAAATACTATGCCAGCACCAGAACTCCAACCAGCCAACCATGCTAAGCTCCAACCTAATAAAGTCGCCAAAACAATCTGAATCAAAGCACCGGGAATAGCTACTTTTTTTACTACCCATAAATCACGAAATGAAAAATGCAAACCTACTCCAAACATCAGCAGGATTACGCCTAATTCAGCCAATTGTTGAGAAAGATGCATATCTGCAGTGAATCCATGCGTATACGGACCCACCAGAATACCCGCCAACAGGTAACCAACTAATGGTGGCATACGCATTTTTTGCGCTACATAACCTAGTATAAAAGCAAAAAAAAAACCACCGACTATAGTTTCAACTAAAGGAAAGGAATGATGCATTTTTACGTACAGTGATAGTAATTATGAGTAATCATTCTATTTTAAAAACAAAAATGATATTAATAAAGAATTTTTGTTGAATATTGCGGTAAAATAAGAAAATTTAGTTAATTTATACTTAATTTAAAATCAAATAGCCCCATGTAGGATTTTTATGTGTTTTTAGCGATAGATTATTTTTAGTGAAAGATTTAACATTATCATGTTAATGAAAAATTTGGATGCAGACCATTGGTATGCTTAATCTATTTGCAAAAATATATTACTAAATTTTGTTAAGAATATATTGACCAAAACTGTTTATTGGTCGAAGGGAATATCATGACTGTAATGAGAACATCTCCGGTAATTGCCTCTCCGGGGAAAAGTGTATTATTTATAACTTTAGGGATAAACGATAATCCTCAGTCTTACGCAAAAGTTATTGAATTTGCTACGGGCTTCTCTGCTCTGCTGCGTAGTATGCAAAACCGTTTTTATGGGGAAAATTTTAATGCTTTAATGGGAATAGGCTCAGATGCATGGGATAAATTGCGCCCTGGCAAACCAAAACCCAAAGAATTAGTTCCCTTTGAAGCTATTCAGGGACCTAAGCATACAGCTGTAGCGACTAAAGGAGACTTATTTTTCCATATTCGTGCTGATCGTCAGGATATTTGCTATGAATTAGCATCTATGATTAATGAATTATTGGCCGATGCTACTTATTTCATTGATGAGGTTAGTGGATTTCGATATCTGGATGGACGTGCCATTATTGGTTTTGTTGATGGTACAGAAAATCCTGAAGAAAGTGATAAGAAAGAATATGCATTGATAGGTGATGAAGATCCAGAATTTCGCCATGGTAGTTATGCTTTTACGCAAAAATATCTGCATAATATGCAAGCATGGCGTAATTTACCTGTTGAAGAACAGGAAAAAGTTATTGGTCGTCGTCGTTTCAATGATATTGAACTGTCTGACGATGAAAAACCAGGTACTGCACATAATAATGTCAGCAAGGTTTATGACGCTGAAGGCAACGAAATGAAAATTATTCGTGCCAATGTAGCTTTTTCTCAGGCATCTAAAAATGAGTATGGAACTTTTTTTATTGGTTATTCCCGTTCTTTCGCGGTTACTCACCAAATGCTGAAACAGATGTTTAGTGGCAATGCAGAAGGTCATACCGATCGTTTACTGGATTTCAGCACACCAGTTACTGGCACCCTATTCTTCATTCCTTCACCAGATTTTCTGGATGAATTTGATGCTTAATATGTTAGTGATATGAAAAGATAGCATAATATATTGCTTTAGCTGGGAATACTAGACTTGATTTGTTGATAATCCAAATAGTAAACCTGTAGGCTATCACGATTATGATTAAGGTGAATTCCCAGCAAACAAAGTATTAATCATTATTATTTTATTGACTAATAAAACATTGCATGTAAAAAAAGTTTTCCAAATTTAGCAAAACCTATTTTTGAGACTTGTCATGAATGATTCGATAAATTCAGAATTACCCTAAAATAAACAAGCTCATCAATTTTACATTACTGAGTCAGGAATTTTGAAAATCGATACGATCCATTAATCTGATCGATTTGGTTTTAATCATTTCTATCATGTTTTTTGGCTTTCGACCAAATAAATTCAAATTTTGATGTGAAACAATTGAGATTATTAGAGGTTGTGATCACTTATTAGAGATTACAAATTCCTTGATATTCTCGTTAGAATGAATAGCTTAATAACGGGAAACAATGTTTGATTTGGTTAATAATCGTTTATCAGATATGATGTTTTTGCTGTTATTAATTACTGTGATGTCTTTTGATTAGTGAATAAAAAGGCTTTGCGCTCAAGATAGTAAATATCAGCAGTAAAATCGATGATTAGATATTGTGGTGTTAATTAAATTACACTTTTCTTCATCACTTAAGACTGCTAAAAATCTGTATAGAATTGGTTTTACGTTTAGATAAATAATCAGGAAAGTATTTGCATGGGTAGTGTACTTTTTCTTCAGGCAGTGACCGTTATTTTCTCACTGTCCATTGTCACGACATTATTAAATAAACGCCTCTTTGATATGCCACCTGCTATTGGTGTACCAATTGTTTCAGCCATTCTGGTTTTTTCCTTACAGTGGTGTATGAATTTGTTTGGGCGCAATCACTTTATACATGTCGACATCATGGCATTAAAAGCTGCGGTTGGAAATATCAACTTTTATGACTTTCTGCTAAATGGTGTGATTTGTTTTATTCTGACATCATCTGCGCTGAAATTTAAAATTTCTGATTTAAAACGCTATTGGCGACAAATACTCATACTGGCGACATTAGGGCTATTACTTTGCTCATTGCTTTTTGGCGGAATGATTTATGCATTTCAGTATCTGATTGGTGATTATGTGCCAATCATGGTATTGCTGTTACTTGGTTCTGCTTTAGGCGCAACTGACCCGATCGGCATTAAAGGGGTACTCAGCTCAATCAGAACACCGCGACACCTGATGGTTAAACTTGAAGGTGAATCATTGTTTAATGATGCTATGTGTATCGTCGTTTTCATGACTATTCTAACTTTAATTAATGGTCAGCATGTGTCTCCGATTGGAGTAATAGAAAATTTCTTTTATGAGATTATCGCTGCGGTCATTATTGGTTTTATTTTTGGCAGCGGTGCTTTACGACTGTTACATGGTAAACATGAAAATGAGTCACTGATCCTGACCACTGCATTACTGGCTTCTGGTTCTTATCTGGTGGCTTTCTTTGCTCATGCCTCTGGTCCTATTGCCTGTGTCGTTGGTGGGTTGATAGTTGGTAATAAATGGCAGGAAGTTTTACAGAAAAAAGAAATCGATGATGTTAATAATTTCTGGCACGCTGTGGAAGGAATTATTAATTCTTTTCTGTTTACCTTAATCGGTCTGGAATTATTCATTGTTGATATCAATAAAACGCTGGTGATTGGCGGGATTGTGGCCTTTGTTTTATTACACATCAGTCGCTTTGTTGGTAATATGTTTGCCTTTATGCTGTTTCCTAAAGTCTATAAAAAAAGCTATCATGGTAGCTTAACCATTCTTTCATGGGGTGGCGTCCGTGGCGGTATTTCTTTGGCTTTGATTTTAGCTGTTGCAAATATACCGGCACTGGCCAAATACAGTGATATTTTAGTCGGTTACACTTTTATTTGTGTATTACTCTCTGGCGTAGTCTGTGGATTGGGATTACCGGAAGTATTAAACGCCTTTTACTATAACCCCAACGAACCCAAACATGGCTTTCGTGGCTGGTATCAACGCCAATGTCACCGCTTTAATCGCAGTGGAGTAATGTATACCATTGAAGATCGCCCTGATGGTTCTGAATATATTTCTGTGTATAACCCGGTTGCTGTAACGAAATCAGCTTCAGATACCAGCGAAGAAATTGCTTTGACTCCGGAAGAATTAAAACAAAAAGTGGATAAACTTGAAAATCCAGATAATTTTTAATCAGCAAATAAAAAGCCAGCATAATCTTATGCTGGCTTTTTCATATTGGCAATTAAAGTAAATCGATTATTATTTAATCCAATTGAGTGCAAACAAACTGTTTTACAGCCTGCACATCGTTATCCAATACCGTAACCCGTTGCGGTAACTCTTCCAGATTGGTTAAATTTTCGGGACGAGGGATGGATACATCAGCGCCAACTGCTTGCTGTATCGTTTCTTTGAATTTTGCTGCTTTAGCCGTTTCTAAACAGACAACCACTTCACCAATTTCACGCAGTTGACGGGCAACTTTAATGCCATCGGCAGTATGCGGATCAATCAATTCACCGTCTTCTGCATATACCTGCGCAATGGTTTGCAGACGATCGCTGTGCATACTGCGCCCTGCTA
Source organism: uncultured Neisseriaceae bacterium (assembly GCA_946481965.1). Taxonomy (GTDB): domain Bacteria; phylum Pseudomonadota; class Gammaproteobacteria; order Burkholderiales; family Neisseriaceae; genus Snodgrassella. The sequence continues at coordinate 30,283 of CAMLPN010000011.1, forward strand.
CAAAACCAAACTGATGATGAATCTTGTCCAGTAACAAACTCAAATCAAAACCCTGTCCTATGGCTACCTGTTGCCATAGATGCTGCACCCTATCAGGATTGTGATCGACTACATCATAAATAAAACGTTCAAAATTTGATGCTTTCGAAATATCCATTGAGGGACTGGAAGTGACAAATGTATGCGCAGCATCACGAGGACGATAATGGCCGGAAGCAAAAAATTCGTTCAATACATCATTTTCATTAGTTGCTACCATTAAGCGATGGATGGGTAATCCCATGCTACGGGCAATATGTCCGGCAAGTACATTGCCGAAATTGCCACTAGGCACACAGAAAGAAACCTTTTGTTCATTGGTGTTGGTTGCAGCAAAATAACCTTTAAAATAATACACAATCTGCGCAACAATACGTCCCCAATTGATTGAATTCACCGTACTCAGATAGTAATGCTGTTTGAATTGATGATCATTCTGCAAGGCTTTAACAATATCCTGACAATCATCAAACATACCGCGCACGGCAATATTAAAAATATTTGCCTCTTGCAGGCTGTACATCTGTGCACGTTGAAATTCACTCATTTTGCCATAAGGAGACAACATAAACACATTTACCCGCTCTTTGCCGCGCAAAGCATATTCTGCAGCAGAACCTGTATCTCCGCTGGTAGCACCGATAATATTCAGAAAACGATTTTCTCTTGTCAGTACATACTCAAATAAATTACCCAGTAATTGCATGGCCATGTCTTTAAAGGCCAGTGTCGGACCATTAGATAATCCTTCTATTTTGATACCGTCATGCAAAGTACGAACAGGAGTAATTTCATCGCTTCCGAAAATTTCTTTAGTATAGGTTTTATCTATAATCGCTTTCAGATCAGCTCTGGGAATATCAGTAGCAAATAAACTAATAATTTGCAAGGCCAGATCAGCGTAATTCAATTCGCGCCATTGCAGTAATGTATGTGCATCTACATAAGGATAGGATTGTGGTAATAATAATCCACCATCTTCAGCTAAACCAGCCATTAACGCCTGACTAAAAGTTTTTGGCGCTGTCTGTCCTCTGGTACTAATATATTTCATCACTTCTCCCACATGATCTTCAAACAAATGTTCAGATTAACGATAAATTACCACTAAGTTAGTGATGTACAGTCTTAACAAGCAATCATATCTTGATCCAGTCATTCAGAAAGATTTTACGGATCGTCCCGCTATGGCATTCGACTTAACTAGACAAAACCATTTATACAGTCACAAATAATCGGTAATTATAGGCACAAATTAAAAGTGATTAGGAAAAAAATATCATGTTGTCGCCATTCTCAGAAAGCTTACCCATATAAATCCAGATTTTGTGTAATACATATAGCAACTGAAATGACTCAATCAAACACTGATTATCTTTTACGATGATCAGCCAAACACTTGCTAATATTTTGCTAAGCAATCAGCGATCGAAACGTATTAAATCCTTAAAAATTGATATTTTTAAAAATTACAACAGATTTTAGTATTTGAAATGATAATGAATTAAACAGTTGAAATTATCATATTCTGAAAAAATAACTCAATTGAATATTGCAGAAATTATCCCCATCCACATTACAATATAATTTTATAAAATACTGTATATATTAAACATAATGCCTAACAAATTTTGTCTTATCAGGTTCGGGCGATTGATATTTTGTGATTAATTTTTCAAGATGTGCACTCAAGGTATTCTCGAAATCCACCAAGAATCTGTAACATATTTTGTGTCGGATTTTAATTAGAAATAAAAGATAGCTCATTTGTCAAAAACTGGAATCTAAATATTATTAATTTAAGGTTTCTTGTTTTATTTTTCTCTGAAGCGTTACTATTACATAATTTAATGTTTTTTAGCTGTATAGGCTTGTACTTCTATTTTTATGACAATAACCGGTTTAACATCTCTTTCGGAAAACGTAAAAGATTTACTTGGTGCAACTTTATTCATCATCATCTGAAATGCAGCTATTTTTGCGGCTGGTTCTTCAATAAACGTTGCACAACCATTTCCAATAATACTGGCATAAGCAAATGAATATTTGCAGGCTTTTTCATCATCAGTGATTAATCGATGTCGCGTATCTAGTTCAAAGCTTAGCAAGGGGTTTTGTCTAAGTAAATCAACTTTAGTACCAACTTTAGCTCCATGAATATAAAAAATAAGCTGATTATTAGGTTTTACTTCATAACAAAAGTTAACAGGAACAATATACGGGAAATCGCCATTATTCATTGCTAAACGAATCACATCGGTATGATTTAAAATATCGATCACCTCATCAATATCAGTTATTTCCCTATCTTTGCGTCTCATACGCATATCCCTTTTTATATCATCGACAACTTAGATTGAAATAATAATGTAACTATCCCTTAAAATTATATCATTTCATTGTTTTATTTTTACTACCGCCCTACTTCCCAACACTAATATCCGTAAATATTTCAGCTCATTAAAATATACGTTTATTATATTCATAATCTACATTTTCTAGAGAAGACAAAATTTATTTAAATAGATTTTTAATTCTTCTAAAGCTTCGATTTTACTATCGGTTTTTAATAATTCAGCAAAGAAATTTACGGATTTATTATCATCAATTAATGTTTTCTTTTTATAGTTTAAGCGAATAATTGGCTATCAATATAATAGTCAAAATTAAAGTCTTGATCATTTTTTCTTTTTTAGTAGTTGTTTAATATTCAAAATATTTTTTTCTATCTCTGTAAATATCCCTATAGAAATTATCTCTTACAGATTCAATAAATCAATGTCTCCTCCACAGGATAATCTATTATGCGACTGCTACATTTATTTGCAATCTCTAGCTGAAATAGTTTAATCCTTACATTAATTACTTACTACAATATGAAGAAATATACTGTAAGTAAGTACAACACATATAAAATAATGCTTTAAGGTACAATAGTAAACTAGTGAATTAGAGTATACAGACTGGCAGATTATGGACTTATTCAGCCAAAAACCTTTATCTCCGCTGGCGGAACAATTACGCCCACATTCGTTGGATGATGTTATTGGACAGCAACATCTTATTGGGAGCGGAAAACCCTTACGAGTAGCCATTGAAAGTGGTCGTCTGCATTCAATGCTATTATGGGGACCACCTGGAGTGGGGAAAACCACTTTAGCGCGTATACTGGCACAAAGTTTTAAAGCACAGTTTTTACCCATATCTGCTGTGTTTTCTGGGGTAAAAGAGATACGTGAAGCTATCGAAAAAGCTGAACTGGCACTACAGAATGGTCAGAGTACAATTCTCTTTGTAGATGAAGTTCATCGCTTTAATAAATCGCAACAAGATGCGTTTTTGCCTTATGTTGAAAGCGGATTGCTAACCTTTATCGGTGCAACCACTGAAAATCCGTCTTTTGAAGTCAATCCGGCTCTATTAAGCCGTGCCCAAGTCTATACTCTGCACTCTCTTAAAGCAGAAGAATTGCAACAACTCCAGCTTAAGGTCTTAAGCCTGCCGGAATTTAAAACACTATCCATCGATGACGACGCTCAAAATATGATTATCAGCAGCGCTGATGGGGATGGTCGTCGTTTTCTGAATTTACTTGAACAACTGATTCGTACTGCACAATCTCAGAATCAAAACATTATCAGTGCTGAGATGACAGCCAGCACTTTGGGAACCCATCTGCGTCGATTTGATAAAGGTGGTGATAGCTTTTATGAACAGATTTCTGCCTTGCATAAATCGGTACGCGGCTCTCATCCTAATGCAGCATTATATTGGTTTACGCGCATGCTTGACGGTGGAGCCGATCCGCGTTATTTATCCAGACGAATTGTGCGTATGGCCTGGGAGGATATCGGATTGGCTGATCCGCGCGCGATGCAAATCGCTAATGATGCTGCTTCAACTTATGAGCGCCTCGGCAGTCCAGAAGGTGAACTGGCATTGGCGCAAGCCGTGCTATATTTAGCTTGTGCAGCAAAAAGTAATGCCGGATACAATGCCTATAATGAGGCTTGCACATTCGTAAAAAGTCACTCGTCCAATGAAGTACCTGTCCATCTTAGAAATGCACCTACTAAATTGATGAAAAAATTAGGGTATGGTCGTGATTATCGATACGCTCATGATGAGCCTAATGCCTATGCAGCTGGTGAAACATATATGCCGGATGGCATGGAGGAGCCTAATTTTTACCAGCCGGTAGAACGCGGTCTGGAAATTAAAATAGCAGAAAAGCTGGCCTATCTGCGAACTCTGGACGATGAAGCGAATAAAAATGAAACAAACTAATCAGCCACTTTGCACTATTTCATCTAGACCGTTTGGCAGCATAGATGAGTGTGAAGCTACGCTGTGGACCCTAACCAACCACAATGGCATGCAAATCGCCATCATGGATTTTGGTGCCACCATCACCTCTATAAAATTGCCAGCTGCCAAACAACTTATCGAATGTGTTTTAGGCTTTGATCATGCCGAGGCCTATGGTAGCGAGTATTATCGCCAAAATAATCCTCATCTGGGAGCTATTATTGGCCGCCATGCCGGACGAATTAGCTTTGCCAGAGCGCCATTGAACGAGCAAATGCTGCATCTTTCAGCAAATCTACATCAGCATCATCTGCATGGAGGTCATATTGGTTTTGATCAGCACTGGTGGGAGCTGGTTGCACAACATTGTGATGATCATGCAGCTTCACTTACTTTACATCTGTTCAGTCTTGATGGTGATGAAGGGTATCCGGGCAATTTGCATGTCTGGGTTAACTATACCCTGACCAGCGACAATGAACTGAAAGTCAACTTTCGTGCCCAATGTGATCAGGATACCTTACTTAATCTGACCCAACATAGCTATTTTAATCTGTCATCAACTGCAAACAGTATTAGCCAACATCGGTTGTGGCTCGCACCACGACAAATGATTGCAACCGACAACAATATGATACCAACAGGACATCTGGTTGATGTGCCACCGTCACTGGATTTTAATAAAAGTCGTATCATTGCTGATACCATCATAGATACAGCCTTTATTCTGCCTGAAAAAGATAATGCCGATATGATTGTTGCCAGATTGTACGCTGCTGATAGCGGGTTCTCTTTAGCAGTTAGCACTGATGCGCCTATATTAGTGGTATACAATGCCGAACATCTGCCTCATCAGCCTATTAGTGAGCGTAAATCATTACAGCCATTTGCTGCCATTTGTTTCGAACCGCAGGGTTATTCAGATGCGCCTAATCATGCTGCTTTTCCCAATAATATCTTAAGAAAAAATACTACTTTTACACAAAATATTAATTACCAGTTCGATTTTCCCAAGATCAGATAAAATCTTATCTATATCTTCGCAAGTAAACAAATAATGATCATATTGGCTAAATGCCCATGTTAAAATAAACCTCTTTATTATCCTGACCAAAGACGACCTATTATGAAGTGGAATGATATACACGCTATAGCTTTTGATCTTGACGGTACATTAGTTGATTCAATTGCAGATTTATGTGCTGCTGCCAATCACATGCGAGCCGAATTTAAGCTCCCTCCCCTGCCTCATGACGAGCTGACAACATATGTTGGCGATGGTTTAGGCATACTGGTTCATCGTGCACTAAGCGGACGTAAAGATGGTCAAGTCGAAGAGGCTATGTGGACACGAGGATTCACCCTCTTTATGAGTTACTATCGCGACCATTTAAGTGTGTACACCCGCCCGTATCCAGAGGTTGAAACCGCTTTAGCCTTATTCAAAGCACGTAATCTGCCTATGGCTGTTATTACCAACAAAAATGAAGTTTTGGCAGTAGAATTATTATGTCAGCTTGGTTTAGCAAACTATTTCAGTTTGATTGTAGGTGGTGACACTTTAACCGAAAAAAAACCTTCTCCCATGCCAATCTTGCATACGGCAGAAGTATTGGGTGTAGATGTACACAATTTATTAATGGTTGGTGATTCTGCCAATGATATTGTTGCTGCCAAAGCAGCCGGTGCTTTAAGTTGTGGGGTGAGCTGGGGATATGCTGATATGGGACAATTAGCGCAACATGCAGAAACCAAACCAGATATGATTGTTGACCATTTACCACAAATAGACGATGGTATTCGCCTGCATGGAGAACAAGAAATTCAGGCATGAGCAATAAAATCAGCTTGCGTAGCCGAGCATTAAACATTCTGGCACGACAGGAAATTAGCCGCAGTGAGCTGGCTCGCAAGCTGCGTCCATACGTTGGCGAAAATGACGATCTGGAAGTATTGCTAAATGAACTGGCTGAGCGCCACTGGCAATCTGACGAACGCTATACCGAAATTTATGTTAACAGTAAAAGTCGTTTGCATGGCAATTTACGTCTGCAACAAAGTCTGCAACAAAAAGGAATTGATCCGGCACTTATTCGGGAACATTTGCCAGACAGAGATGAGCAAATCGCTAATGCTGTAGCCATATTACATAAAAAATACCGGCAAGCTCCATTTAATCTGAAAGAAAAGCATAAACAGATGCAATTTCTCGCCTATCGTGGTTTCAGTGCCGATATCATCCATACTGCATTACAACAAGCATGGGCTAATGACTCGCTTCCTGATGAAGATTACTATTAATATGAAAATTTAATCAATATTCGTACTGCATTAATAATGACAAAAAGCCCGAATAAATTTGTTCGGGCTTTTATTGTGTAATCTGGGTCAAATCTCAGTGTAAACTAACATCTTCTTTTTTAACATGATCATTGATCGTACCTGTCGGTTTACCAGACCAGTAACCAGCCAGAAAAGAACCAGATATATTATGCCACAACGAAAATATGGCCCCCGGTAAAGCCGCCAGCGGAGTAAAGAATTTTGTACCTAATACAGCTGCTAAACCAGAATTCTGCATACCTACTTCTAACGCTAATGTACGGCAAACAGATTTATCAAAACCACATAACCGTCCTCCCCAGTATCCTCCGAGAAGTCCTATGCCATTGTGCAGCATCACACCAATTATCACGATAAAAGTTTCAGAAGTTATCTTATTGCTGCTCAGTGAGACCACCGTTGAAAGCACCACAATGATAATGCACATAGTGATCAGTGGTAACCACGGTATCACCCTTTTCACCTGCTGTGGAATAAAATAATTGATGGTAATACCCAATGCTATCGGTAGGGCCACAATTAAAACAATTTCTTTTAACATGTGAGCAACTGGAACATCTATAGTTGCAGCAATATACATTCTTGCTAATATTGGTGTCGCGAATATACCGACAACGGTAGACAATGCACTAATAGTTACCGACAATGCCACATCACCCTTGGATAAAAACACCATTACATTGGATGCTGTACCACTGGCCACACATCCAACCAGCACCATACCAGCCTGCAACTCAGCAGGCATGTTCAGCATTTTAGCAATACCCCATGCAGCCAAAGGCATAATCAGATAATGCAGAAAGATACCAGCAGCAATCGGTAATGGACGTTTAAATATACGGGTGAAATCATCAATTTTCAGTGTCATACCCATCGACAGCATGATGAGCATAAGCATTTCTGAAATGTAAGGTTTGAGTGGAACGAAAAGATCGGGTTGAAAGTAAGCGTATATAGAACATAAGGCTGCCCATAACGGAAACAGCCTTGTGATGGTCGCAATCATGAGAATGTTCTCATTGCAGGTTAATAAAATTATGCAGCCATTGCTTTGATCTTAGCAGATAAACGACTTTTATGACGAGCTGCTTTATTTTTATGGAATACACCTTTATCGGCGATTCGATCAATAACTTTTACGCTTTCAACAAAAGTAGCCTGAGCAGCAGCTTTATCGCCTGCTTCAACAGCTTTTAATACTTTTTTTACCGCGGTACGAAAAGCGGTACGTAAGCTGGCATTATGGGCACGTTGTTTCAATGCCTGACGGGCACGTTTACGAGATTGTGCACTATTGGCCATCAATGTCTCCTAATTTACAAATTCAAATCATGAAACGCAGAATTTTAAATACTTCACACTATAAATGCAAGTACTAGTGTTGTTTTTTGACTCGAGCCAGCAAAAATTAGCTGGATTTCGATAAACAAAAATTCATTATGAATTTTAAATACCACGATGAGTATTAAAATTTAGCCGCAGTACTTCCCATTGCTGGTACTTGATTATGTACTCATCAAATAAGCAAAGACAAACTTTTTAATCAATCCATTGTTAAATTTAATTGAAACACCAGATTAGAGTGCTAAGCCGATGAGCATTCTTTACAGGAATTTTGATTTATCAATGACTAACCTATATATTACTGTAATTGCAATTCTGTTTTTTAAAAACGTTAAGTTTGCTAGCAATCAGGCAAAATAGATGCGATTTACTCGTAAAAGATCTGCAATTTTGACTGATTTTTTAACAATATCGAAACAAAATAGATTCCTTCAAAATAATCTAATCCTGATGAAACACGATCAGATGGAATTTTCTTCGTCTCCCTGAAGAATCGCATTTTCTGGCTGCTGGCGAAAATATGAACTATTTTTATAAGCCTGCGTACCCTCTTTGATCAGTACCATGCAGATTGCAGCCAGTGGCAAAGCCAGTAGCATACCGACAAATCCCAATAGCTGTCCGAAAGCCATCAAAGAAAAAATAACCCAGAACGGTGATAACCCAATCCGATCGCCAACAATCTTCGGCGTAACAAAAAAGCTTTCCAGAAACTGACCAAACGCGAATACACCCCATACCATCAATAATCCCGGCCAGCCATGAAATTGTAATAATGCAGCCAATGTAGCCAGTAGAAGTCCGGTAAAAGCACCTAGATAGGGAATAAATACCAGTAGGCCAGCAACCATACCTATGGCAAAACCAGATTGTAATCCCACCAATGTCAGGCCAAGACCATAAACCAAACCCATAATAATCATAACCAGTAATTCACCACGCAGGAATTGACCCAGAATGGTATCCATATTACCGACAATACGTTGATAGGTTGGTAACATTCGGCGAGGGATCATATTGGTAATACCAACCGTCCAGCGACTCCAGTCCAGTAAAAAGTAATACAGCAGAAAAGGTAACAACATTAAATTGGTTACCCACTCAATTAAACTGCTTCCCTGCTGCCAGACAACCGGTAAAACTTTGGAAGCTGTATCTTTAATATTGACATCTTCAGACTTAATCCATTGGGTAACGGTACGCATCATATAATCAGCATCCCAGCGAATATTGATATGGAAAGTCTGATTTAACCAAGGCAGAAAGGTTAAATGTATCCAGTTAATTATTTCGGGTAGTTTTTCATACATATTATCCACCAGATTAATTAACATCGGTACCACAATCAGTAACAAAATAATCATTACGCTTAAACCCAAACACATAACCATCATAGCAGCAACTGCTCTGGGTAATTTATAGCGACATAATTTTTCAACCAAAGGATTCAGAATATAAGCCAGCACTCCAGCAGCAGCAAATGGCATCAGAATTGGTTTAAGACCGATGAATAAGCTAATGGATAAAATTAACACCAATCCGCCAACAATCCATGGAGTAATGCTTAAAGATTTTTTTGTATCTAAATTCATGCCATCTATGCTCAGAAAAATTAATAAAAAAATATCTTAATAAATATCAAGCTGACTAACAAAGTTGCTAATGATAATAGCGGAATAATGATACAAGAGAAATCTTTTTACATTGATTGTCGATATGCTTATCCCTTGATTCAATATTAATAACTGATGTTCAATAAAACAGGATCAATTTAAGCAATAACCTTTGCAAGTGTAAAGAAATAAAAAAAAGCTGCCTGAATTCTCAGACAGCTTAGTATAAGTTGTAAACTTATTTTTTACGTTGCGGTGGCAGATCAGTACAAGTTCCGGTAGCGACTTCAGCAGCCATACCAATTGTTTCACCCAAAGTAGGATGTGGATGAATAGTGCTGCCAATATCAACTGCATCACAACCCATTTCAATCGCCAGACAGATTTCACCAATCATATCACCGGCACTTGGTCCAACAATAGCACCACCAATTATCAGGCCAGTTTCAGCATCAAAAATCAATTTAGTAGAACCTTCGCTGCAACCATTAGCCACAGCGCGACCAGAGGCAGCCCAAGGGAACACTGATTTGGTAATCTTAGTGCCGTCTTTTTTGGCTTGTTCTTCGGTTACACCAACCCAAGCTACTTCAGGATTAGTATAGGCCACACCCGGAATCACACGGGCATCAAAATAAGCATTATGACCGGCACAATTTTCCGCTGCCACATGTGCCTCATGCACCGCTTTATGTGCCAGCATTGGCTGACCAACGATATCACCAATGGCATAAATATGCGGAACATTAGTACGCATCTGTTTGTCTACATTAATGAAACCACGATCAGTTACTGCTACACCAGCATTTTCAGCACCAATTAACTTGCCATTTGGTGCACGACCGGCAGCAACCAATACCAGATCATAACGCTGAGGTTCTGCGGGTGCTTTTGCACCTTCAAACGTCACATAAATACCATCTTCTTTAGCTTCAACCGCCGTAGTTTTGGTATTGAGCATGATATTATCGAAACGATGTTCATTTTTCTTTTGCCAGATTTTGACCATATCACGGTCAGCACCCTGCATCAGACCGTCCATCATTTCTACTACATCCAGACGAGCACCTAATGTACTGTAAACAGTACCCATTTCCAGACCAATAATACCACCACCAATAATTAGCATTTTTTCTGGAACTGATTTAAGCTCCAGCGCTCCAGTAGAATCCACAATACGAGGATCTTCAGGAATAAATGGCAGATTGACCACACGGCTACCAGCAGCAATAATAGTATTTTTGAAAGCTAATGTTTTGGTTTCACCGGTTTCAGTACGTCCTTCACCAGTCGTTAATTTAACCTCAATATGATGAGGATCGATATAGCGACCATTACCGCGGATAATATCCACCTTACGGGTTTTGGCCATACCAGCCAAACCAGAGGTCATACGCGCTACAACCTTTTCTTTGTAAGCACTCAACTGGTCAATATCAATTTTCGGCGCTGCAAATTCTATCCCGTTGGCTTTAAGTTCTTTAACTTCATCAATCACGGCAGCATTGTGCAACAATGCTTTAGAAGGAATGCAGCCTACATTCAGACATACACCACCTAAAGTCGCATAGCGTTCCACAATAGCTACTTTTAAGCCTTCATCAGCTGCCGCAAATGCAGCAGAGTAACCACCAGGGCCACCGCCTAATACAATCACATCATATTCAGCATCGCTGCTTCCACTATAGCTGGCAGCTTGTGGAGCTGGAGCACTTTGTGGTTCAGTAGGTGCTGCTGGTGCAGCGGCAGCTTTAGCATCACTGGCCTCAATAACCGCGATTACGCCACCTTCAGAAATCTTGTCACCAACTTTGACTTTAACTTCTTTAATCACACCAGCTGTTTCGGCTGGCACATCCATTGTTGCCTTATCTGTTTCCAGAGTGATCAGAGTATCATCTACGGCCACAGTATCGCCCGGCTTGATTTCTACGGCGATAATATCGACATTTTGATAATTGCCAATATCCGGTACTTTTAATTCAATTAAACTCATGGTTTAAACCTTTGTCTGCTGCTACATTGAATACAGCAGTATGATCTGCATTTCACGTACACAGGCTGCCTGAATGAAGCTTTTTACTCAAGCAGCCTCTACTTAAAACTTACAGAGATACGCGACGGAAGTCTGCTAACAATTTACTGATGAACACTAAGAAGCGCATACCTGCTGCACCATCAATCACACGATGATCCAAAGATAAAGATAATGGACACATCAAACGAGGTTCAAATTCTTTACCATTCCAGCTAGGTTTGATTTGTGACTTACATACGCCCAGAATAGCAACTTCTGGAGCATTCACAATCGGGGTAAATCCACTACCGCCAATTCCACCCAAAGAGGAAATGGTGAATGAAGCACCTTGCATTTCTTGTGGTTTCAGCTTGCCTTCGCGAGCACGCTTACTCATTTCAGCCAGTTCAATTGAAATTTCTTTCAGGCCTTTCTGATCAGCGTTTTTAATCACCGGCACAACCAAACCATTTGGTGTATCTGCAGCAAATCCGATATTGATGTATTTCTTCAGTATCAGATTCTCGCCATCCAATGAAGAATTGAATTCCGGGAATTCCTGCAATGCTTTAACACAAGCCAGAATAACAAAAGCCAAAGGAGAAACTTTAATACCTGCACGTTCCCACTCTTTGTTCAATTGTTTGCGGAATGCTTCCAGCTCTGTCATATCCGCATCTTCTTGGAAAGTGACATGCGGAATCATTACCCAGTTACGAGCAAGATTTTTACCGGAAATTTTCTTGATGCGTGATAATTCTTTAACTTCAATTTCACCAAATTTGCTGAAGTCAACTTGTGGCCATGGCAATAAATCCAAGCCTCCGCCCAAAGAACCAGTTCCGCCTTTTTCCAGTTGCTGCATAGCTGCTTTTACAAAGTTACGCAAATCATCTGGAGTAATACGCCCTTTAGGACCTTTACCGTTAACACGACCTAAATCTACACCCAGTTCACGCGCCAGTTTGCGCACCGATGGACTAGCATGTGCTTTTTGAAAGCTCGCTTCATCAATCACAGAACTACCAAATGCCTGAGGAACGTGGCTCTTAATCTCAGCACGTAAATCATTATTAGCAGAATTTGGTATAGCAGCTACCTGAGCTTTAATTTCATTAGCTTGTTTATCGGCAACAGTAGATACGGCTGCTGGTGCCGCAGCCTGAGTTACCTCTGGTTTTGCTGCAGCAGGTGCCGGCGCGGCTGCGCTGGTTTCTTCAACCTTCACAATTGCGCTACCTTCAGAAACTTTATCACCGACTTTAACCAATACTTCTTTAACAACACCAGCTTTATCAGCGGGTACATCCATAGTGGCTTTGTCTGTTTCAAGAGTGATCAGGGTATCATCCACTGCAACGGTATCACCCACTTTGACCGCCACTTCAATTACATCAACATCGGAATAACTACCGATATCTGGCACTTTTATTTCAACTATCTGACTCATAATTATGTCCTTTGACGACAACAGGAGAAAACCTGCGTCTGACAATTATTGGCATTTGCAACTGATAGAACTGTCTGAAAGCATAAAACTTTCAGACAGCCACTGTATTAGCGGGTCCAGCTAGGATCTACATCAGCTTTGATACCATATTTTGTAATGGCATCTTGTACCACTTTCTTGCTGATTTTGCCTTCTTCAGCCAGTCCATTAAGAGCAGCAACAGCCACATGATAACGATTGACTTCAAAAAACTCGCGCAAATTATCACGAGAATCGCTGCGACCATAACCATCGGTACCCAGTACAGTAAAGTTCTTTTGTGGAACAAATGCGCGAATACGGTCTGCGAAATGACGAACATAATCAGTAGAAACTACAATCGGGCCTTCCTGATTAGATAACAACTCAGTTACATAAGGAACTTTCTGTGTATCGGTCGGATGCAAACGGTTATAACGCTCTACACTGATACCATCACGATACAATTCATTAAATGAAGTAACGCTCCAAATGTTGGCATCTACGTCAAAGTCATCTTTCAGCAGTTTGGCAGCGGCAATTACTTCCTGCAGAATCACACCACTACCCATCAACTGAACTTTCAGTTTACCAGCAGCGCTTTCTTCTAACAGATACATACCTTTAAGAATCTGCTGTTCAATACCATCACGTTTTGGTAATGCTGGATGTTTGTAGTTTTGGTTCATCAGAGTGATGTAGAAGAATACATCTTCACGATCAACCCACATACGCTGCATACCGTTGTGAATAATTACTGCTACTTCGTAAGAGAAGGCAGGATCGTAAGAAATACAGTTCGGAATCAGCTCTGCTTGTACATGGCTATGACCGTCCTGATGTTGTAAACCCTCACCATTCAATGTGGTACGACCAGCAGTACCGCCCAGCATAAAGCCACGTGCACGCTGGTCACCAGCAGCCCAAGCCAAATCGCCGATACGCTGAAAGCCAAACATAGAATAGTAGATATAGAAAGGAATCAACGGGAAATCGTTGTTAGAATAGCTGGTTGCAGCAGCAATCCAAGAACTCATAGCACCAGGTTCATTAATACCTTCCTGGAAAATTTGCCCGTTTTTAGATTCTTTATAGAACATCAATTGGTCATGATCTTGTGGAGTGTAAATCTGACCTTTAGGATTCCAGATACCATATTGACGGAATAAACCTTCCATACCAAAAGTACGGCTTTCATCCGGCACAATCGGTACAATGCGTTTACCAATATTTTTGTCTTTCAGCAAAGTACTTAAAATACGAACAAACGCCATAGTAGTGGAGAATTCACGGTCACCACTGTCTTGTAGCTGTGGCGCAAATTCACTTAGGGCCGGGATAGGTAACTGTTCTGAATCAGGATGACGGTATGGCAGGAAGCCACCCAATTGAGCACGACGCTCTTTCATGTATTTCATTTCTTCACTGTCTTCAGGCAGACGGAAGAATGGTAATGTGTGCTCCATCTCTTCATCGGTTACCGGAATCTGGAAACGATCACGGAATTGTTTCAGAGATGCTAAGTCCATTTTTTTAGCCTGGTGAGCGGTATTTTGCGCTTCACCAGAAGCACCCATACCATAACCTTTAATAGTTTTGGCTAGAATAACAGTAGGACGGCCATTAGCATGGTTAACTGCTTCGTAATAAGCAGCATAAACTTTATGCGGATCATGTCCACCACGGTTTAATGCCCAGATTTCATCATCGGACATATTGGCTACCATAGCTTTCAATTCAGGTGAATTGAAGAAATGTTCACGTACATAAGCGCCATTCTGAGATTTATACATCTGATAATCACCATCAACACATTCTTCCATGCGTTGTTTCAGCAAATTATCTTTATCTTGTGCCAGCAAAGCATCCCACTTGCTGCCCCAAATCACTTTCAACACATTCCAGCCGGCACCACGGAAGTTACCTTCCAGTTCCTGAATGATTTTACCGTTACCGCGAACCGGACCATCCAAACGTTGTAAATTACAGTTAACAACAAAAATCAGATTATCCAGACCATCACGGGCAGCCAATGCAATAGCACCCTGACTTTCCGGCTCATCCATTTCGCCATCGCCACAGAATACCCATACTTTACGGCCAGCTGTTTTAGCTAATCCACGGGATTCCAGATATTTCAGCAGACGCGCCTGATAAATACCCTGTAATGGTCCCAGACCCATAGATACTGTCGGGAACTGCCAGAAATCAGGCATCAACCAAGGATGAGGATAAGAGGACAGACCTGAACCATGAACTTCCTGGCGGAAATTTTGCATCTGTTCATCTGTTAAACGACCTTCTACGTAAGCACGAGCATAAAAACCTGGTGCACTGTGACCCTGGAAGAATACTAGATCGCCTTCCTGAGTATCAGTTTTACCATGCCAGAAGTGATTGAAACCAACATCATATAGGGTTGCACAAGACTGGAAGCTGGCGATATGGCCACCCAATTCAAGATTTTTCTTACTGGCATTTAATACCAATGCAGCAGCATTCCACCGCACCAGCGAACGAATGCGATGTTCTAATTCATGATTACCGGGAGATTTTTGTTCTTTACCTACCGGTATAGTATTCAAGTAAGCAGTAGTTGCACTGAATGGCATATAAATACCACGGCGGCGAATATACCGCACCAATTTTTCCATCAGGAAGTGTGCGCGTTCTGGCCCCTCTTCTTTCAGTACTGAACTGAGAGAGTCCAACCATTCTTGCGTTTCTACGGGATCGATATCTTGATCATGGAATTCGGTAGACATAGCAATATCCTCTTTCGTTAGGGATTGAATCATGAGCAAAACACTTTATGTTGTTGCCAGTTCATTTATTATTTTTTAATCAAGTTTCTTTAAATTATTGATTATAAAAGTAAAAATAAATGTAAACAAGTGACAATAAATCTGTTACAACTAAATGGAAAATAATCACAGATCATTTGTTTGTGCAACATATTGTATTTTCCGATAAATCGTACCAGTGTAGTACCTAAACAGCAATGTCTTTTTACATCAATTTTCTGTTGTAAACTCATTAGTAGACTGATCATTATAATAGATAACCAAATGAATATAAATAATATTATTAATTATTTTAATGTATAAAATGACAAATCAATAATTATATTTATCCTGAAATAATTATTATTTATTTAAATTTGATTAAATCGAAACAAATATTCATATATTTACAAATAAAATTTATCTTTACACATAAATTAAGTTAAGTTTTTTATATATAAACATAATCACCTGAAAAAAAATTTATATTTATGGTGAAATAATAACACTAATTTACTAAATAAATTATTTATCATAATTTATGCAAATAAATGAAATTTATTTTCTAAGTTATTAAGCCAGTAATATTATAAATCAGTGTGTTATATGTTATTTATGAAAAAGGTCAATTTTATAGATAAAGGAAATTTTTTAATTAAAGCATTTTTTTCTGTGATTAAGCAGCTGAATTTTATTTATTTACATCAGGTAGATATCCTTTATTCTTTAATTTTGATATTTCATCCCAACATCAAAAAATATGTAAAACTATAAATAAAATTTAATTTTCAAAGGAAACAATAATGGCTGAGCGTAATTATTATGAAATACTGGGCGTAGATTCAAAGGCCAGTGATAGTGAAATCAAAAAGGCCTATCGGAAATTGGTTCGTAAATACCACCCAGATGTCAGTAAAGATCCGGACGCAGTCAGTAAAACCAGTGAAATAAACATAGCCTACGAAACTTTACATGATAAGGAAAAGCGAGCTAAATATGATGAAATGCTGGCTAATCCTTTTGCCAGATCAACTAGACGAAGCAACGATAGCAATCAGGATTATAACTATCAGCAATACGATTTTGATCCGCAATTTTTTAGCCAGAGCGGGGCTTTTGGTAGTGGCGATTTTCACTTTGATGACATATTTTCAGCTTTTGGCAACCGTTCTCAGCATGGCTTTCAGCAACACCGTAATGGTTCGGTAGCAGGCGAAGATCAACATGCAGAACTGGTTATTGACATTCAAGCTGCTTATGAAGGAGCTCAGCGTAGCCTGTCTTTGGATATGCCTACATTAAATGAACAGGGACAAATGGTTTATGAGCGCAAAACGCTCAATGTCAAAATTCCGGCAGGTATAACCGAAGGACAACAAATTCGCCTTAGTGGTCAGGGTTTACCGGGATATAACAATGGAGCTGCCGGGGATCTTTATCTGAAAATTAAATTCCGCAATCTTGATAATTTATACGTGCAAAACCGCAAAGATGTATACCAGCGCGTTAATGTTGCCCCATGGACTGCTGCTTTAGGTAGCAAAATTGCTGTTAATACACCAGCTGGCAGATTAAGTGTAAACATACCGGCCAACAGTCGCAATAATCAGAAAATGCGCCTAAAAGGCAAAGGAATACCGGCAAAACAGGCTGGTGATTTATATTTGCTGATTAACATTGTTCTGCCTGAATCTTCCAGTTCTGAAGATAAGACAGCATGGCAAAATCTAGAAAAACACTTCCCCGGTTTTAACCCACAAAATTAAATACTATGGCAGGAATTGGAAATGAGCGAAAACAGACAAGATATAGAATTAGAATTTAATGATTTAGTTCGTGCCTGTGACAATCAGAGTAGCTGGATACTGAGTTTAATAGAAGAAAGTGTCCTTCCAGCTAATGATCAACCGCAACAGGCTCGTTATAGTGGCTACCATATGACTATTGCCCGTCGAGCATGGCGTATACATCGTGACTTTGATGCTAGTCCCACTGCTACAGCATTGATTTTACAATTACTGGACGAGTTAGAAGATCTTAGACGTCGTCTTTAAGATTTTAACAGCGCACTAATTGTTACCTTATACATTCACTTAATTAAGTATCAGTATCTGGCAACTGGGCGGATCCCATGCGTCGCAGTATGATATTGGCTTTGCGTCGTATCTGTTTATCATGCGGATGATCTGCATAATAAAGTGGACGAGGTACTCGAGCGGCCATCTTTGCTGCTTGTTGAGTCGTGAGCTGTAGAGCAGATCTTTCATATAATCTCTGACTGGCTGCTTGCGCACCAAACACACCATAATCCCATTCAATTACATTCAAATACAAGGTAAAAATCCTGTCTTTGTTTGTAGTAGCCTCCAGCATAGAAGTAATTACAGCCTCCTCTGCTTTACGCCAGTAATGACGACCATCAGACAAAAATAAGTTTTTTGCTAATTGCTGACTTATGGTTGAACCGCCTGCTGTCACTTTGCCCTTACGTCGATTTTTTTTGAGTGCTGTTTGTATGCCGTTCCAGTCAAAACCATCATGTTCGGCAAATCGCGCATCTTCAGAAGCAATTAATGCTTTTTTCAGATTTGCTGAAATCTGATTATAAGGTACCCACTGATAATTTAACTGCACGTCCGGTCGGGTTTCAGCAAATTGATGCATCCGCAACAACATAAACATGGTTCGATGTGGTGCTACTGCACGATAAGTGAGCAAATTACCATATACAAACACATTAAACAGTACAAACAGCATCACGATAACAAAAAGAGGCCAGCCTATTAGCTTCATTGAGCCTCCATTTGCTGACGAATTAATGACAGTACAGAAGCAATATCGGGCTGAAAACCATGCCATAAAAAATAAGATTCCGCAGCTTGAGCTACTAACATAGCTAATCCATCTGCTATTTTCTGACAACTGGCCTGCTGTGCCTGCAGTAAAAAAGCAGTAGGTTCTTTAGCATACATCATGTCATAAACTAATTCAGCGTTACCTAAAACTGACGGCGCAATCTGTATCGACTGACCATGAAGACTGCCTGAAGTAGCATTAATAATCACATCATATACTGGCGTAATCTCATTGACAGGTAATGATTCAATTCCAAACTCAGCAGCGAGCTGCTCTGCTTTTGTAGCCGTACGATTTGCCAGCGTAAATTGGGCAGGTTGCTGTTCTAATAAAGGCTGAATAACACCACGTGCTGCTCCACCAGCACCTAATAGCAATATCCGTTTATCGCGTAATGATAAATTAATTATCTCTTTTATCGCCCGAACCAATCCAATTCCATCAGTATTATCTGCATACAAACAGTTATCCCGCCACATTAATGTATTAACCGCCTGTGCAGCACGCGCGCGAGTACTAAGCTCATTAGCCAGCAAAAAAGCTTCGGTTTTAAATGGAACAGTCACATTGGCTCCTATTCCGCCGTTCTGAAAAAATTTATTTACTTCTCTGGCAAAGTTATCAATGGGAATTAGACGACGTTCATACACCAGATTACGTCCCTGCTGATGAGCAAAAGCCTGATGAATTTGTGGAGACCAACTGTGCGCCACTGGATTACCAAATACGGCAAACAATGCTGTATATCCTTATAGAAATGAATAACTACGAATACTTAACGGACAAAATACAGACACATTATACCTACCTGCAAGCCAATTGCAGAACAGGAAATTTTATTAAAAACCTTAGATTGGTCAGATCTGTAATTTCCGTTGTTGTAATTTAAGGCTAACGATACAGACTAGAATAACAAATTTTACAAAAAACGATAAACGCGCATTTCGGCTCAGTAATAATTATCCACTGCCACAATCTAATTCGCTTCAATTCCTGCTAACTTGCAATATTTGTTTGGCCACATGCGCGTTAACCTTTTGTTTACATTTTGGTTATTAGTTGACTACGCGCATATTCAACTATATCTTTAGGATAATAAATAAAGCGATGGAGTGTACTATCGTCAATATTTTTTA
>CAMLPN010000012.1 GCA_946481965.1 uncultured Neisseriaceae bacterium
CAATAAGTTTGGTAAGCCTTTTTTGAAAATAATGGTAAAAATCTTCATCTAATAGCTTCTGACGACATTGTTGTTCAAATTTTGACATAAATATTTCAACTCCTAAATTTATTTTTGCTCGTTTTTCTGATTACTTATATTCTTTTTGTTTCCAAAACTTCGATGTTTTCTAAACAAATATTTTAATGGTAAGTTCAATTTATTTAATCATCATATTACAATATTACTAACTTAGACAACACGTCCTTTTATTTCATTGCACACTAATTCAATATGGGATTATTTGGATGAACTAAGAATGCTACTTTTTTATGATATGACAAGTATGAATTATATGATAATTAACTTTGTTAATAGAAATTATTCAACTAGTCCGGTTGGATTCTTAAAGTCGAATTTCACTAGATAAAATGCTATAAGCTCATAATTAAGCCAACTACTTAACATGCTTAATGTAAAAAACATTGGATAGTTTATATCTAATTGTTGAAAGTTATTTATGCACTAAGTAATGTTATTGATATTTGATAATAACGAATTTATTACCTTTGCTAAAGAAGCGTTTTTATTACTTATTTTTAAATACAACTTATCACATAAGTGCAAAAATAATTCGCACAAGAATCATCGCAACAATAAAATGAATTTTGCTAATATACACAAAATAATTATTCTGATCCTTTTGCTGCCAAAAAATTCAGTATCAAAACCATTAATTTGTGTCAACTAATCAGTCTTACAAAAGACCCTTAGTTCAGAAAATCAGATATAAAAACTCATCATCCAAATTAATACAATGATTTATATAGTTATTTA
This sequence comes from uncultured Neisseriaceae bacterium, assembly GCA_946481965.1. Lineage (GTDB taxonomy): Bacteria > Pseudomonadota > Gammaproteobacteria > Burkholderiales > Neisseriaceae > Snodgrassella. The sequence continues at coordinate 817 of CAMLPN010000012.1, forward strand.
TTTAATCGCATCAGAAAATATAATTTTTTTACATCTGTAGATTTTTTTTGTAAATAAATTATGGCAGAATGAATTTAAGTTTCAGAGATTACTTAAATCTCAACACTTTAAATGGGAGTCTGAAGATGTCTATAAAAGATGTAATCACTTTAATTGAAGAGAACGATGTCAAATTCATTGATCTACGTTTCACTGATACCAAAGGCAAACAACAACATATTTCTGTACCTGTGAAAATGTTAATGGACGATCCAGAAGAATGGTTCGAAAACGGTCAGGCATTTGACGGTTCATCAATTGGTGGCTGGAAAGGTATTCAGGCATCTGATATGACCCTTAAACCAGATGCCTCAACTGCTTTTCTGGATCCATTTTACGATGATGTTACCCTTGTAATGACTTGTGACGTTATCGACCCTGCCAATGGACAAGGTTATGATCGTGATCCGCGTTCAATTGCTAAACGTGCCGAAGCTTATCTGAAATCTACTGGTATTGGTGATACCGCCTTTTTTGGTCCAGAACCAGAATTTTTCGTATTTGATGGCGTCGAATGGCAAACCGACATGAGCGGTACCCGTTTTAAAATTCACTCTGAAGAAGCTGCATGGTCAAGTGGAGAATCTTATGATGGACAAAATACCGGTCATCGTCCTGTAGTAAAAGGTGGCTATTTCCCGGTTGCACCAGTTGATTCTGGACAAGATCTGCGTTCTGCCTGTACTCTGACTCTAGAAGCGATTGGCATCCCAGTAGAAGTACACCATCACGAAGTTGCCACAGCTGGGCAAATGGAAATTGGTACTCGTTTTAATACTCTGGTTCGCCGTGCTGACTGGACACAGGATATGAAATATGTGATCCAGAATGTTGCTCATAACTTCGGTAAAACAGCAACGTTTATGCCTAAACCAATTATGGGTGATAACGGTTCAGGTATGCATGTCCATCAATCCATCTGGAAAGATGGCAAAAACCTATTTGCTGGTGATGGCTACGCCGGTTTATCTGATCTGGCATTGTATTATATTGGTGGTATTATCAAACATGCTAAAGCCCTCAATGCATTAACTAACCCTTCTACCAATTCTTATAAACGTCTGGTACCTCATTTCGAAGCACCAACCAAATTAGCTTATTCCGCTAAAAACCGTTCTGCTTCTATTCGTATTCCATATGTAGCCAGTACCAAAGCTCGACGTATTGAAGCACGTTTTCCGGATCCAACAGCTAACCCCTATCTGGCCTTCACAGCATTGTTGATGGCAGGTCTGGATGGAATTCAGAATAAAATTCATCCGGGTGATCCTTCTGATAAAAATTTATATGATTTACCCCCAGAAGAAGATGCATTAGTGCCAACCGTATGCGCTTCACTGGAAGAAGCTCTGGAAGCATTGAAAGCCGATCATGAATTTTTAACTCGTGGTGGCGTATTTAGTCAAGACTGGATTAATAGCTACATTGAATTCAAGAGTGAAGATGTAAAACGAATTCGCATGGCTCCGCATCCATTGGAATTTGAAATGTATTACAGCCTGTAATTTTTATATTATCTTCAACCGTTTTGTTGTTATGACTTATCAAGGGGAATACGGCAAAACGGTTTTTTTATGGCCATAGTTACTGATTCAGAATTTAGTAATTTTCAATTTAAAATACATTTTAATTCAAGCTGATATACGACCATTAGTCAATTACTGACATCATTATTGAAAGTAACTACGAGAACTATTGAATTTAATATCTTCTGCACAGATTAATTGAATTTTTTCACTACTTACACAAACACGTTTGCACATCTAGCTTCAAAGTATTCAATTCATTCATCATTACAATCATTGCTGATCTAAACAAATCAAAGTAGCTAAAAAAGAGAAGAGTGGATTAAACCACAGCCGGTTTTCGCATCAGCACACCACCAATAATAATCGCAAGCAACTGCACAGCCACCAGAGTAACGGTAGTCATAAACCAGCCACCTTCCTCAAAGGCGTGACCACACAACCAAGAACCGGTAAAACCGCCCGCGTAGTAAATCATATAATATAGACCCGAAGCCAGCGACCGTCCTTCACTTACATTAGATGAAATATAGCTGATGGTGGCAGATTGGGTAATAAAAATTCCACTACTCATAAGAGCTAAAGCCAATACAATCAGCCATAACGGATGTAATAAAGTCATCAACATACCAATTATCGACATACTCATAGCCAGTAAAACAGTGAAATTAGTACCAAATCTTACAATCAACCGCGCTGATAATGGAGTGATAATCATGCCAATCAAATACACGGCAAAAATGTCTGCTAACTGAGCACTGGAAAGACTATAGGGAGGTCGATCTAGATAGAGATTTATATAAGTAAAACAGCCTACCAGCGAAAATAGTACACAAAAGCCTAAAGCACAGGCTGCTAGAATATGACGATTGTGCAGATGGTGCCACAAGGTAATCATTGCTGTGTGTATTTGTGGTTTGGCGACAAACTTTGCCGATTTGGGCAGGTTGTACCAGACCATAAATGCTCCTAGTAAGCTAACCATTCCCATTACCATAAAACCATGACGCCAGCTCATGAATTCGGTTAAATAACCAAGAATAAAACGTCCCAGAAAACCACCGAGTACAGTGCCGGAAACAAAAAAGGTCATCAATTTCACTCGCTCAGCACCACTAAATTCTTCGCCAATATAAGCCAGCAACACCACAGTAATACCAGGCACAGCCAGCCCCTGAGCAAAACGCAACCACCATAACATTTCAATACTATGAGAAAAAGCCAATAGTATAGTGGGCACAGCAATAAACAATATTGAACCAACAATAAATCTTTTGCGCCCAAGCGCATCAGAAATCATCCCCATAAACGGTGACATAATAGATACAGCAAAAATAGTTGCCCCAACTGTCGAACCAACCGCAGCAGCACTGACATGATATTCTTGCATCAATACCGGTAAAATAGATTGAATTGAATACACCTGTACAAAAGCTAGCGCTCCGGTAATCAATACAGTAATAATTAAAGCAAGATTGAGCTGATTCTTAGAAATGACATTAGGACTGTTCATAAGTTTTATTTTGACTTGAGATTGGTGTTGGTCGTCCACAGCACAACTTAATAGTCATAGTGAGTACAAAGCCATACGATAATGATAAAATTTGATAACCTCATTATACGACTTTACTAGTCATATTGTTTTGTCCTTAACCGGATAATATAAGGTTAGATGCAAATTCTGGAATTCAAAATATTCAGTACAAGATAGAATTTTAGCCATCAGAAAATTAAACTGATTTTTTTTACAGTCATAAGTTCTGCTGACTTGAGTTAACGATTTTAAAGTACGAAATCTAAAAAATATAAAATATTATGAATAATAATGAGTTAAACGAATCTGGCCAATTTAAGCTCAAACGAAAATGGCAATTAAATATAGATAAGCGTTAATCTGTTACTAAATATCGATAAAGTGTTGCTAATATTATACAAGATCAAAATTAATGTTTTTTATTATATATAAATTATAGAGCATTGATTAAACTTGATTTACCCAAATCAATAAGCAAATTTCTAGTGAATCTATAATAACTAAGTTTCCAAAATATTCCGAAAAATTCGCAGTTTATGTATATCTCATTCACATAAATCGAATACACATAATATTTGCTTGAGAAATTTTTTAAAATATAAACCCAAAGGGTGAAATTGAAATATTGATATAAAATAATTTTAAATTCAATCAAATATTAGATATAAAAGTTAAAGAAAATTGGCAATTATTGACAATTTAGGTAAACTTCAAGTTTGCTTATATATTCCAGACCTTAATCACAAGGTTCAATGGTATTTGAAAATTTATATATCTTTTATCCACTTATATGAATAAATCTTAAATATATATATTATAAGCAATCAAATCAAAATTAAAATTAACGTCAAATATAGTTATCGTGTATAGTATATATTTACATAAGTTAATTGTTTTCATTTTATTCTACATTTTGCCGCATTAATTCTTTATTAGTCGGCTGTAAACTCCGGGATACCTATTATGGCAATAAGTTTTTTAGATAAAACCGACCTGAAAATCCTGCAAGTCTTACAAGATAACGGTCGCCTAACCAACGTCGAACTTTCCGAACGCGTGGCTTTGTCCCCATCGCCATGTTTACGTCGTTTAAAACAACTGGAAGAGTCTGGCATAATCCGACGTTATGCTGCTCTTTTAGACCCTGAAAATCTAGCATTAGGCTTACAAGCTTTTATCAGAGTGACAGTGAATAAGAGCAAACAATCACGGGATGAATTTACTCAATCTGTTCAGAAATGGCCGCAGGTACTAAATTGTTTTGCCCTCACTGGTGAATCTGATTATATTTTGCAGGCTTTTTTCACTGATATGAATTCATTTTCCCATTTTGTTTTAGATACTTTATTGGCTACCCCGGGAGTAGAAGATGCTAAGTCCAGTTTTGTTCTAAAAGAGATCAAAAACACTACTTCTCTGCCACTAGATCATCTTACTGCTAATTAATAAATACCAAAAACCGAATAAAACTATAGGATGAAAAACCTGCATTTTATTCGGTTTGTACTTTTAAACTAGCTTACACTATCTATAGACATAGAAACCATCCATCACTATAACAGCACACATTTTTCAGTTAAATGAAGCATTTCAATCAGTCGTTACAGGTTCGAAAATAGTTATCGTCTTAAATTTATACCCCTTTACTAAAAAGCCTTAGCATAAAAAATTACATTTTGGTGTTAATCATGCAATCCATATAAGGTTAATCTTAACAAGCTGAAAATGGAGATCTAGCCTTTGCTGCAAACGTCTGCTGTAGAACTGGAAACGACTTTATTTATCGAATCTCTACTATTTCAGAAATTTTGAATTTTTTTGCACCTCGTCGAACTAAGCAAACAGATTATTGAGGGAAATTAAGCAACCGGAGTTATCCATATTGCATATTTTCATATTTATTTTCAATTTACTGATACCGACTAAGATAATATCAGTAATGACACTTATTGCAGTCCTTTTCCTACTTCACATTTAATTCGGCAAACCAGCACTGATCGCGCTGGAGCCACATTTGAGCTGACTGCTAAAATTTATCAACGTAATATTGCATTCTTGCAAAAAATGAATATCCCTGACAGGAGCAAGTTATGTATAAACTATGAAAACAGGACGATATAAAATGTGAAAAAGGCAAAATATCAGCTAACAAAATCCAAAAAACTTTAGTTTTAGCTATTTTCTCAACTAATTTTTTATAAATGTATAAAGGCTTCAAACAATTCATCATCCTAACCTTTTTTCTTATGAAATTTTTCCTATAATTATTAAATTAATATTCTAAGACTTCGAAGAATGGGGGATATATTTTGTCGAATACTTTATAGGATGCGCATTATTATTTTGCAATTAGGTTATCCTCTTTACATATTTACATAATTTTTAATGTTATAAGTTGTCCAACTACTGACTTCTGTTATAACCTAAGTAGTTCTTAGAAGAGCGATTCATTACATAAATATCAAATTTTTACTACGACAATAAATTTGCTTTAGCAGCATATCGCCTGCTTATTTGCTTATACTCTGTTATTATCCAAAAATAATTTATTTTTAATAAAATTTATCTGAGAATACTCCGTAACTTCTAACCTATATTATTTCTTATCTTGTCACCATATGAACTTCGCAACATACAACTTGGCACAGATTTTATTCAGTCGATGTCATACTGGCAAAAGTCTAAAAATTATTAAAACTTTTTTTTTCTTTCTCATTACTTATTTACCAGTACAGGCGGTGGCAGCCGGTTTGCCTGCCCATGAGCTGAGTCTATGGTGGTGCGTGCCTTTTATCGGCATATTACTTTGCATTGCTTTATGTCCACTGTTATTGCCTATTCTTTGGCATCACCATACCGGTAAAATTATTCTGGTATGGATAATTATGTATCTAGGCCCGCTAAGTTGGCTATATGGGCTTAATCTCAGCTACCACACCATTCTGCATGCCCTGATACATGAATATATTCCATTCATGTTGCTGTTACTGGCCTTATATACCATTTCAGGGGGTATTGTTATAAAAGTAAATATGAATAGCAGCTGCAAACTCAATGTCTTGCTATTGTCTATAGGTACTATTCTGGCCGGGGTTATGGGCACTACTGGCGCAGCCATGTTATTAATTAGACCCTTACTGCGTGCCAATAACGAGCGACGACACTGTGCCCATGTAGTGATTTTTTTTATTTTACTGGTCGGCAATATTGGTGGTGGTTTAACTCCTTTAGGAGATCCGCCATTATTTTTAGGTTTTCTGCACGGAGTCGGCTTTATATGGACTGTTGAGCATATGCTGCTACCAGTCCTGCTTAACAGTATTATTTTATTACTAATTTTTTTCCTAATAGATCAATATTTTTGGCAACGTGACTTGTCAGAGAAGCAAAATTCCGACAGCAACAAAAATAAATGGCAAATTCATGGCAAGCTTAATCTGCTGTTATTGTTGGCGATTGTAGGTGTCGTTTTGTTTTCCGGTTTATGGAATAACCAAACTAAATGGTCTTTCTATGGTATCGACATTACTCTTGTTGCTTTGACACGCGATAGCCTATTAGCATTAATTACCATAGTGGCTTGGTTTGGTACTTCTGCCAGTCTCTATCAGCAAAATAATTTCAGCTGGGCTCCTATGCAGGAAGTCGGCAAATTATTTATCGGGATATTTATTACCATTACTCCGGTCATGCTGATATTGCAGGCAGGATCTGCCGGACATTTACATACGCTGGTAGCTGCATTGCATCAACAGGGTGAGCCAGTTAATGCTTTATATTTTTGGAGCAGTGGATTATTGTCAGGTTTTCTGGATAATGCTCCTACTTATCTGGTCTTTTTTAATCTGGCCGGTGGCAATGCACAGCTACTTATGCAGCAATTTCCAGCAACCTTATTGGCTATCTCCATGGGTTCAGTATTTATGGGGGCACTGAGCTACATTGGCAATGCGCCTAATCTTATGGTAAAAGCCATTGCCGAGCAGCAACAGATTAAAATGCCCAGTTTTTTTGCCTATATGGTATGGTCATTTTCTTTACTTATTCCTTTGCTGTTGCTGAACACTTTATTATTTTTCTAAAATACCTGACCCAATTGAAAACAACAAACAACTAATTATGCAATTATTAAAATATCTGCAAGCGCAGGGACTGGGTAGTCGTAAACAATGTATGGCCTTATTGAAAGATGAGTATGTATTGATCAATGGTTCGTTACTTACTCAACCAAATATAACTATTGACCCTGATCAGGTCATCAGCCTGCAAATAGGCGACACTGAGTTTATTCCAATTCCGGTACCCTACTTCTATATCCGCTTACATAAACCTGCTGATTATGAAACATCACACAAGCCACAATTCTATCCGAGTGTATTTAGTTTACTACCAGCGCCATTACGTCATTTAGATATGCAGGCAGTTGGCAGACTGGATGCGGATACGACTGGGGTCATCATTCTGACTAATGATGGTCAGTTTAATCATCGATGTACCTCGCCCAAGCATAAATTACCCAAAGTATATCGTGTCAGCTTAAAACATGCTGCTGATGAAAGACTTTGCGCAGAACTAAAAAAAGGGGTGCTGTTACATGATGAAAATGAGATTGTTCAGGCTAGCGCAGCCCTACTGACAGATCCACACACCTTAATGCTCACCATTACATCTGGTAAATATCATCAGGTTAAGCGCATGATTGCAGCCACTGGTAATCGTGTTACTGCATTACATCGTACAGCATTCGGCAAATGGACAGTTGACGATATTCCAGAAGGTCAATGGCAATTTTTTAAACAAAATTCCTAGATTAAAAAAATGATTAATAATGATTTAATATTTCAGATTATCAATATTATTGGTACTGCTGCCTTTGCCGTTTCTGGCTATCTGGTTGGTTATCGCAAACGTTTAGACATTCTTGGCGTAATTATCGTGGCATTATTAACAGCCGTAGGTGGTGGCATGATGCGGGATGCACTAATTGGTCATATTCCAGTCATATTCAAAACTAATTCTGCTTTATGGACAATATTTATAACCTTATTAATATCATGGATTTGCCATATGCAATATCAGCGCCATCGGGTTCTTCTAGGCTGGTTTGTTGCTGCGGATGCTCTTGGATTGGCAGCCTTTAGTTTAACTGGAGCGGAAGTTGGACTATCATTGCATTTAAATTGGTTTGGGGTGATTACTTTGGCTTTTGTTACGGCAGTTGGTGGTGGCATCTTGCGTGATATTTTAGTCAATGAAATGCCAATCATTCTAAAACGGGATATCTACGGTACTGTTGCCATTATCATTGCTTTTCTGTTGTGTGTGCTTAATCACTTTCAATGGATTACGCCGTTGAGTATAAATATATTATTTATCGGCGGTGTGGCCTTTCGTTTAGTTGTTTATCATTACAATATTGCCTTACCAGGTTTTCAGAAAAGAAGAAATTACAAAATATAACAAAATTTCAAGAACTTTCGCTGCAAAAAACAGTCTTATTGATTAAGATGATGACCATACACAGTAATGAAGAATTTTCTTAAATATTGAAGTTCAAAACTGTTTAAGTATTCTTGTGTCGAAACATCATTTTAGCCCTCTGCTGCTTCTCCCCTTGGCTCAGAGGGTTCTTTTTGTCCGTAATATTTTAATGTTAATGCCAAATTAATATTAGAATTAAATTTAGCATAAAATAATCTAAATTGCATTTTTACACTAATTATATTTACAAACATAAGCTACATACTCATGAATTAGTAAAATAAATTAAATAATATCTAATTTTCTGATAAAAACTTAATTTTCATTGCTTTTTACAGTAAAGTATTACCCATACTATTTAATTAAGAGAAAGTATTTAACGATGACGAATCGAACAATACGTGCTGTAGCCTCTGCTTTGATTATCAGTTTAACAATAAGTCCACTTGTTGAAGCTAAACGTTTGGGCAGTGGAGGCAATCGTGGCATTTACAGACCTTCTTATTCTAATGGTTCGTATTCACGCTCTTATTCAAATTCTAGAAATACCTCAAACCAGAATGAAGCCACTTCTTCACGTCGTTTAGGTCAGGGTGAAAATCGAGGTTTGGCTCGTTCTAATGATAAATCTGCCGGTAATAATAGCCAATCATCTTATAATCGCTCTCAGTACGATTCTAACCGCTCCGTAAGAAATAATAATTCCGTACCTCCGCGACGAAGCAATGGCATAGGAAGAACGATCGCAGCCGGAGCAGCTGGTACAGCGCTAGGGCTATTGGCAGGACATAGTATTGCGAACGCTAATAATCATAATAATCAATCTATACCCGCTACAACAGAAAACGATAGTCAAATTAATGCTAGCAGTAATAGTTTACCCACTAATAGCTCAGATTCGGACGTTTATCAGAATCAAACTAATAATGTTGAGCAACATCAAGGTGGGGTTAGTTTGTTCTGGTTGATTATGATCGCATTAATTGGCTTCTATTTCTATCGACGTCACGTTGCCAAAAAGAATCGAACATCGAATCCTTATGTTAGTCATCACAATAGTGATTCCATTCACCGATCTGATTTACATACCCAAAATAGTAGTCAGACCAATATTTTTGGTCGTAAATTAAACAATAATTTAAACGATCCAACCGTAACTTTCATGGCAGATGGCAGTAATCCAGAAGTTTTTTTACGTTTCGCGCGCCAACGTTTTAATCATGTTCAGGCAATGAATACTGCTGCTAATGTGGAAGAAATACGCCCATATTTCACACCTGACATGTTCGACTCAATACGAGCAGATATTTTAAATAATCAGGATGTTGCTGAATTTTACGATTTACATAATGAATTAGTGAATTGTGTGGAAGAAAACGGCATGTATATCGCTAGTGTCCGATTCATTGGCATGGTAAGCGAAGAATTAGGCAGTGCCAAAAAACCGTTTAGTGAGGTTTGGCACTTTGTTAAACCTGTTGGTAGCCATCAGGACTGGCAAATTGCAGGGATTCAGCAGGATTATTAACTGTCTTATCTTAAATAATGACTCTTGAGCTGCCGTTAATAAATCGCACTTTCTTATTCAGGTAGCAAATATCATTAAAAATAATAAACGCCAGCTAAGCTGGCGTTTTGTTTATTTTAAATGATAACTACCTGATTGCAATTATTCCCAAAATCTAACTAAATAAATACTTCGAAATACATTTATAGATTACCTATTGATTCAGTTTAGGAAAAAGATATGCTCCTTTCCATAGCATTATTATTTCAAGATAATTAAAAAGCGTAATTCATAATTGCAAACGTATTGAAATCATATCATAGACTATATTTTTCAGACCAAAATAAGCATTAAGTACATGATTAACATATAAAAACGATCACTTTACAATAAAGGTCCTACTAATCGTACAGTATTTTCTACTAATCCCCACCATTTTGCTCTGGCTTGCCAGGACTTCAATTCAATGTATTCACACTCTCTTAAATAACTAGATTGCATCTTGACAATCTGATCAGTCATATTTTTATCATAGATTGCCAGGCTAATTTCCATATTCAAATAGAAACTGCGCATATCCATATTAACCGTACCAAACAAAGCATAATCGGTATCCACAGTTAAAGTTTTAGCGTGTAATAATCCCCCCTTAAACAGCGCTATTTTTACGCCGGCCTGCAAAAGTCTGGGATAATAGGCTCGCGAAGCATATTTCACCAGTTTTGAATCTACAGCCTCTGGTACGATCAGCGTCACATCTACCCCACGCGTAGCAGCGGTCGTTAAAGCCATTAATAAGGCTTCATCAGGAACAAAATAGGGGGTAGTGATAATAATACGGCGCGTTGCTGCATGAATAACACTGACAATTGTATCGTAAATAACGGGACTGCCCTGTTCTGGTGCTGAAGGAATGACTTGCACCACAATACCATCCTGATCCTGTTGTGAAACTTGCAGATTATGTAACAGTTCTTTCTTACCGTAGCTGTCCAACCAACGTTGCACTTGAAGTAAATTAGATTCAGTTTCTACGGCCATATCACCAGCAAATATAGCTGCCAGTGGCTGTACCAGACTGCCTTCACCTCTTATCATGACATCGACCCATTTACCAACTCCGGCATTTTTCTTAAAAAAATTTGGATCCACTAAATTAAAACTACCGGTATATGCAATTTTCTGATCAATAACAGCAATTTTTCGATGATTACGCAAATCAGCACGAACAAAAAACGTCCGCCAAAGTTGGATGGGTAAAGCCTCAGTCAGAGATATCCCTGCCGCTCGTAACTTTTGTGGCCATTCACTGCGCCAAAAACGGGCACTTCCCACACTATCAACCAACATACTGGTTACAACGCCACGTCGCGCTGCCTCCATCACATCCTGCAGCAAATCAATGATGGTTCCCTGTGCGTCTACAATATAGAACGCCAGCAAACAACTGATTTTTGACTGCTGAATATCTTGCCGTAAAGCAGTTATAATTTCTTCATCATGAGTCAGTAATTGCAACCGATTAAATTCTGTGGCTTCAAACCCTGTTTTATTAGCAGCAATCTGACTAATACCATGATAACGTTCGTCCAGACCACTATAGGCGTGGTAATTAAAATCATGCAGATAAGTTTGACTAAAATTTTGATAGAACCGTACCAACTCTTTTTGACGGCGCAACCGTCGTGTACCCAGACGTGGTTCACCAATAAGCAAATAGCCTATCGCCCCCAACAGAGGAAATACCATTAACATTAAAATCCATGCCACTGTAACACCAGTATTTCTTTGGTGGTACAGCACGCGTATAACTAATATCGTTACAAGAGCAATATGAAAGAGAACGAATATTTCTGCCCATGGAATATTATGTAACATAAAAAAATTAACCTGCTTTTCTGAAAATAATCAGATATCAATCAAATTTGAACAACTATTATAATAGCCAACACCATAAAGTTTTTACTATATCATTAATATATGCATCACTTTTTTAAAATTTTTAGCCCTAAACGGTTATAATTAAATTTCTATTCTTAATTAACTATTCATCTATTGAAAATTAACAATATTGTCAAAAATCCTAAAAATTTCTTTCGATATTTTTTAATTTAACCGTACCAAAATTAGAAATAGCATCAATATATTTATTTAAATTAAAAATTTTTAGGGAGTTTGTAATAATCTATCTTTTATCTAATATTTACTATTTTCCTTTTTTTAGAATTAACCATTCTATTGCTGCTTTTCTATCTGTATTATATTTTCTTTACTATTTAAAATTTCTAACCAATCAAAAAATTATAGTTTTTAAATTTACAGCATCTGTAAAATATCTATATTCACTTTTACATTTTTTCAACTATCACATTAGCGAAAATATCATTTTGAAATTGATCTTTTAAATGTGGTCGCAGAAAACTAGGTTTTTGCTAAACGACTATGACTCAAATCAGTTTCTTTAAATATACAATCAAAAAATCTGTTCTGAATAAATGAGCCATGCTCAATTCAATTTGGTGAAATTTCGTATTACCTGCTACAGATTTTTTACCCTGAGATTTAACCAATACAGTTTGAGAAAAGTTAATATTTAAGAGAATGCTAGATTTTAAATCGACATTATCTAAATCAGTATCTGGTAAATTGATCTGTTTACCACAACTAGCAAAAGAATTTATCCATACTTGATGGTCAGCAATTTTTTATATATTTATATTTAATTTTTTATTGTTATCATCCACTTTAAATTTCGACTACTTCATATAAAGTCTGGATTTAATCAATTAGAAACCTTTATGTCATGATGGAACTAATCAGTATGATAACGAACAGATATACGATGTACCGTCTCAACCATAAAAGCAATTTGCTCAGGATCGGTATACTGGTTTATACCATGTCCGAGATTAAATACATGTCCACTTCCATGTCCATATTCAGCGAGCAGACGTTTAATTTCAAGCTCAAGACAATCCTGACTACCAAATAACGCTAGCGGATCCAGATTGCCCTGTAAGGCAACTTGAGTACCTACACGCTGTCGTGCTTGCTGCAAATTAACGGTCCAGTCCGTACCCAAAGCATCTGCCCCTGATTGCGCCAATTGTTCAAGCCATAGCCCGCCCCCCTTAGTGAATATCACCACTGGTACCTGCCTATTTTCTGCCCGCCGGTTTAATCCAGAAACTACCTGCTGCAAATAAGGTAAATCGTACCTTTTAAATGCAGCATCACTGAGAATTCCCCCCCAGGTATCAAATATCTGCACAGCCTGTGCACCTGCTGCTATCTGTTCATTCAGATACTCCGTTACAGTTTGTGCATTAATTTGCAGAATTCGCTGCAATAAATCAGGTCGACGATACATCATCGTTTTCAAATGGCGAAAATCGCGACTTCCGCGTCCCTCGACCATATAACAAGCCAAAGTAAAGGGACTTCCTGAAAAGCCTATCAACGGAACACTACCATTTAACGCTCGTCGGATACTAGTTACAGCATCGAATACATAGCGTAATTTACTCATATCCGGCACTTGCAGACTGTTTATATCCTCTTCATTCTGTAAAGGTCGTTCAAACCGTGGTCCCTCTCCTTCAACAAAATGCAAACCCAATCCCATAGCATCAGGAATAGTTAAAATATCCGAAAACAAAATGGCCGCATCAAGTGCAAACCGATCTAACGGTTGTAATGTCACCTCAGTAGCCAAATCAGTATTATGACAAAGATCCAGAAAACTACCGGCTTTAGCACGGCTGGCGCGATATTCTGGCAGATATCTTCCTGCCTGTCGCATTAGCCAAACAGGAGTATATTTAACCGGCTGATTGAGTAGAGCTCGTAAGAAAGTATCGTTTTTTAAAACTGTCATATTGACCTTATCATGATTACATTTTGCTACGTAATCATTTGCTTAATTTGCTTACCATCAGAATTCGTCATCTCTACTGAGCGTCGTCAAAACCTGATTACGTTGCTCTTCAGCTGCCTTCAGCTGACCAGACTGCTCGTATACTTTAGCTAACAATAATCTAGCAGCATTATTATTACTAACTTTCAAACTATCTTCTAGATAGCTTTTAGCCTTACCCCATAATTGCTGTTCATAACTTAACTGACCTAATAGCAACAGCAAATCAGGATCCTGGGCACGAATTTCCAACCATTTTTCTGCCACTTCAATATTTTTTTGCTGATCTTTAACACTGGAATATTGATTGGCCTCATGGAACAAAGGTAATAAAGACGAATTAAAATGGTACGGATAGAATTTTTTCACAGATTTTACAGCCTGAGCATACATACCCAGCTGAAGATATTTTTTGACGATATCAACACACAGCTCATTTTCGCATTCATCTTCTGGAATCACCTTAAGACTATGTTTTAATTCAGTTGGATCATGTGCATCAGCCAATAAATGCCGATACGCCCAATGACGATAAGATGAAAGTTCATTATCACTCAGTGCATCAGCTCGACTCAGTTTATCAACCTGCTGCAACACACCGTGAGCATCACCTTGTTCCCAATCATAACGTAATTGTAGTTTAGCCACTTGCGTCAGATTAGGACTGATTTTAGTAGCTGCTTGTAACGCTTTTTGCGCTTTTTCTTCATCATGTTGAGCTAATGCAGAATGAGCCAATAACAAGTAACGCGATAACTGTTGTTTTTCAGGTAGTTTAGCTATTTCATCCAGATAATGATCGCGTTTAGCTATATCACCCATCTGATCAGCACTATGAGCAGCCAGTAATAATGCTAATGCACGACTTTGCTGACCCTGTTTATTACGCAAAACACGTTCTGCTTCCCGCTCAGCAAACTGGAATCGACCTTCAAAAAAAGCCAGACCAGCAAGATTTAAAGCTGTTTCTACCTGGTGACGTTGATGATGAACACGCCATTGACTCCATTGTCGTGGTAAATGTACTAATCCCATCACCAAACGCAATGAAATATACAACAGCACTACTGTCAGTAAAACAATAGCAAAAAACAAATGCAAATTAATACGCATCAGTGTTTGTTCAACGACAATGTAAACATCACCATTGAAATAACTACCACCAACGACAATAGCCACAGCAATGACAAATAAAATAATCAGCCATAATAAAGATCTCATAATGCATGTTCTCCCTGAATAGCCGAACTAGCAGGATTATCTGCTACATTATTTTCAGAGCTGGCACTATGCGACGGCGTTGCACTAGCAGCTGAAGCCGGCAGTATTCCTACAGCTGAAGCACCAGAATCAGGCAAGGCTGTTGACATATCCATTCCAGATTGTTTCTGATAATCGCGCACAGCTGTCAAACTGGCATATAGAACATTATTTTCCTGAGTATTTTGAATATTTAATAATTTTAATTGATTCAACTCTTTGAGCCATGACTGAGTCGAAACTGAAGTAGCATCAAAATACTGTTTAACCGCCGTTTCGGCACTATTCAGATCAGCCACATAGACCTCTCCACGCCGTTGCAATAAGGCAATACGTGCATCAAGCAAACGTAAACGCAGATTTTCACGAACAAAAAAAGTCTGTTCTGGTGACAACAACATGGAATCATTATGATTGAGATGACGTATTTCAACCATGCCACGTAGCGAATGCAGGGTATTTTGCCAGGTGCGTCGCCACCACGATGAGTTAGGATTAATAATCGGTGCTGCCTGATTATTACTAGGCTGAAGTTGATTATCTATCATCAATGGCAAACCAGCTATTGCCGATTCAAGTCGGTTTAATCGTAAGGACACACTGGCCACATCCAGATAGGGACGATTTTTCAGATTTTCCAAATCACTACTGATAGCTTTTTTGATAGGTAATAATTGTGGCTGATCAAAACGCGATAAGCGATTATCCAAATTTTCCAAAACGCCTACTGCTACTGGAACATTACCGGATATAAGCAATTGCTGCGAAGCCAGGTTTAGCGTGGCTTCAATTTCATCAACGAGCCAGTCCGAACGCGATTTTACCAATTCATGATAGGCACGGTTTAACTTATCCACGCTATCGCCCTGATTTTTCTGTTGTTGCTGTAATTCTTGCAACTGCCGTGTTAATTCATCAACCCGCGCCATACTATTTTGAATCGTCGCTATATTTCTACCAACATCAATACCTGCCGTATCGATTTTATGATCAAACTGCAATTGTTGGTTTTTAAGTAAATTTTGGCCTTCTACAAACAGAAAACCACTGGCACCTAAGGCCAATATTGATAAAACTAACGCACCAACAGCTATTCCTTTACCACTGGAATGTTTTTGTTTCACGGATGATTGGGGATTAGGGTTTGTGTGTTCAGGCATCTTAGATCCAGTTATATTTTTTTGGGAAACCGTGTTTTGCTGCAAATCTTGTTTAGTGGCATTTTGTGTTTTGGATGAATCAGCATCAGATTTCTCTGCAAGTAGCTTAACTTCACCTTGTTTATTGACAATCATAGGTGGCTGCTGAGATTCAGGTTGCTGCTTTGATTGATCATCTTGATGTTCACTCATACGGTATACTCCCTATTCATGATGGGGTAAGCAGTCAGAACAGATAAAACTATTCTTTTCTACATGAATGCAAAAAATCTAATCCACGCTGTAAATTGGGTACCAACTTAATAAATACTCCATATTGTCGCAATGCTTCAACAATACGTGGATGATGAACTAAGTATAGCAAGCTTTTGCTAAGTGCGTGCAAATCAGGCGGTAATTGACCAAACCATGCTTTAACCGCTGCTGTGGTCGTCAAATAAATTGCCTGTAAATTTTTCTCTTTCTTGACCATAGACCAGTCAAGTATTTGTGGAATACGTTCATAAACTTCTGCTACCTCAACTTCCCAACCTAAAGTCTTGAGATGACTTGGCAACCAATTGCGCCCACCCATCCCATTTACCAGCAAAAATTTACCTTTTTGCTGTAGCCAAAGTGGCAAACGTGCAACAGCTTCACTATCACATCCATCTTCAGGATAAACAATTTGCGTAAAACCATGATTATATAATGCATTTGCAGAAGCCTTTCCCACTGCAACATGTATACACTGCAAATTTTTAGGTACAAACTTTTCTGCAAGATAGACAGTCGCTGGGCTATTCCACAACATAACATCGGTATTGAGACATTGCGCAGACAGATCAGTAAGCGCCAAAAGATCTGGCTTAAGATTTAAATATTCTAATAGAATAGGATTCCATCCTGCCTCTCTGCATAGCTGCATATCTGTGATGGCAGATAATTGTGGCCGGACTAAAATTACACCAGGTAGAGTTTTCATGAAACCGATAATACAGAAGCTATTAACTTCTGTGCGCCTTGCTGTATCAGTTTATCTGCAACTTTTACTCCTAGTTGTTTCGCTTTATCGACAGGTGCCTGAGCAGCTGCCCGCAAAATGATAGAACCATCTGGAGAGGCAACCAAACCTCTTAAATGAAGAATATTAGATTTTTTTACACAATACGCTGCCAGAGGGATTTGACAATTGCCTCCCAGCTTTAGTGCCAGCGAACGTTCAGCCATTACACAGGCAGACGTAATAGAATGATGGAGAGGTTTTAATAAAGTCTGTAAATCAGTACGATGTGTGGCCACTTCTATTGCCAGTGCACCTTGCCCAACTGCCGGCAGCACCTCTTCTGTTTTAAGATATGTTCTAATACGTTGCTGTAAACCAAGTCTTTCCAGACCAGCAGCAGCAAGAATTATGGCATCATAATCACCTTTATCTAGCTTATTCAGGCGCGTCTGTACATTGCCGCGTAGAGATTTAATTTGTAAATGGGGATAAAGTGCCTGAATTTGAGCAGCACGTCTTAAACTAGAAGTGCCAACCACTGCCTGTGGGGGTAAACTGCCCAAATTTTCAAAATAATTAGAAACAAATGCATCAAAAGGATTAGCACGTTCAGTTATAGCAGCCAAAACAAACCCACTGGGTAATTCCATCGGCACATCTTTAAGCGAATGCACAGCAATATCAGCAGTTTGCTGCTGCAGAGCATATTCAAGTTCTTTAATAAACAGCCCCTTACCACCAATCTTCGCTAAAGATTGTGTTAATAGCCGATCACCACGTGTCGTCATTCCTTGAATATAAATCTCTAAATCAGGATAAAGTAACTGCAAACGCTGCTGAACAAACCGTGCCTGCCACATCGCTAATGCACTTTCACGAGTAGCAATAACTAAATGATTCTGTGCCATATAAAAGCTGAAAATATGGAAAATTATAGATTTTAACACCTACCAGCAAAAGTTTAATAAATTAATAATCTGCTTGAATACCAAATCTCTTTAATTTTTTCGTTCTATCAGCGATTGCACTAAAGAAGTGACACCCGACTGAGCATTGGCACGAATAATTTGAACACTATTTAAATTTTGAGGTGGTTTTGGATCAACTAAAAAAACTTTAGCATCTACCGGTACAAATTGTAACAAGCTTGCTGCAGGATATACTTGCAATGACGTACCGATCACAATTAATATATCGGCTTGCCGGGTCAGTTCAATGGCTTCATCTAACAAAGGAACTGCTTCGCCAAACCAGACTATAAATGGACGCATTGCATGTCCATTTGCATCCATATCTGCAAGTGTCTGATCAGCAAAGCAATCAACAATATAGTGCTCATCTACGCTACTTCTGGCTTTTAATAACTCTCCGTGCAGATGCAAAACATTCGAACTTCCAGCTCGTTCATGCAAATCATCCACATTCTGAGTAATAATATTTACCTGATAAAATTCTTCTAATCTCACCAATGCTTTATGTGCAGCATTCGGTTGAGCAGTTTGCATCTGCCGGCGTAACTGATTATAAAAATCCAAAACTTGTTGTGGATGACAATCAAAAGCTTCTGGCGTAGCCACATCTTCAACCCGATGGCCAGCCCATAATCCACCATGATCACGAAAAGTTTGCAAACCACTCTCTGCACTAATTCCAGAACCTGTTAAAACCACAAGTTTTTGACGTTTATCCTGTTGCTCAAGCATAATTATTCACTAATAAAAGATTGAATGGCTATCTGTAATCTTTGCATAGCTTGATTCAGATCATCATCATCAATTAATAAACTTGGCGCAAAGCGTAAAACATTACTACCAGCTACCAATACCAATAGTCCGTGTTGCAGCGACAACTGCATCAATCTAGCCGCTTGACCCTTATATTTATCAGCTAGAACACAACCAAGCAGAAGTCCCTGTCCTCTGACTTCGGTAAACACACCCGTCTGCGTACCAATCCGACATAACTCTGTTTTGAGTTTTTCTCCCTGACAAACAACATGATTTAAGGTTTCTGGCGTATTAATTATATCAAAAGCCGTACAACCAACGGCACAAGCGAGGGGATTTCCGCCAAACGTACTACCATGACTTCCTGGAGTAAAACTGCTACCAACCTTACTATTGGTTAGCATAGCACCAATCGGAATACCACAGCCCAAAGCCTTAGCACATGACAAAATATCCGGAGTGACACCATACTGAGAATAAGCAAATAAACTACCTGTTCGTCCCATCCCAGTCTGCACTTCATCAAAAATTAATAATGCCTGATGTAGGTCGCAAACTTTTCGTGCTGCCTGTAAAAATTCTACTGTTGCAGGTAGTACACCACTCTCACCCTGAATGGGCTCTATAACAACAGCACAGGTTTTATCGTTAACAGCTGCTTCAATTGCAGCAACATCATTAAATGCAATATGTTGTATACCTTCAGGTAAAGGCGCGAAATCCTGACTATATTTTGGTTGACCACCTACTGAAACCGTAAACAATGTTCGACCATGGAAACCATTTACGCAGGCAATAATTTCATTTTTTTTGCTTTCGGTACCAAAATGATCACGCGCATATTTACGTGCCAGCTTAAATGCTGCTTCATTAGCTTCAGCACCAGAATTACAAAAAAACACCTGTTCAGCAAAAGTATTTTCGACCAAACGTTGTGCCAATGCTTGTGCCGGCCCAGTGGTATAGATATTTGAGATATGCCACAATTTTTGTGCTTGTTTAGTTAAAGCAGCGATCAAAAGAGGATGACAATGACCTAAAGAATTAACGGCAATTCCACCGGCCAAATCTATAAATTCTTGCCCATTCACATCCCAGACACGGCTACCTAAAGCTTGCTCTGGTATCATGGGTGCAAAATTAAAATTAGGTGTTAAATAGTTACGCACACTTATCCCCTATGTAGTAAAAAAATAGTTTGTTACACATACGCACAATTTTAACAAACAAAAACAATAATAATTTAAGCAATATAAAATAATCGATTAATCAATAAACTACTTAATAAACCTAATTTATTGAACAGATATTCATTTTCAAACAACTAATCAATTTTAGAGCGAAAAGATTTGTACCGTACAAAAAAGTAACAACTTAAAATTATTTAGAATCTGTACACTTACAACAAAAAACCAATAAGAACTTCAAAACCAAAATTGAAGAAAACTAAATTCAGCAATGTATATATATTCCAGATTAACACTTCATATAACAATATAAAATAAGGTAGCCAATATTATCTGGCTACCTATTGAGCAAATACCTTTATCCTCTAAATTAAAGCATTCCACTATTTAATCGATTGATTAAGATAATTTAAGAAATACATTTTTTCTAGTGAATTTAAAATAGACAATTAAGCTCAATCGATAACAATTGGAATAACCATCTTAATCATTATTTACAGTTGGCGTAACCGCTCTATACGATTATCCAAGGAGGGATGCGTACTCCAAAATGAATCACGAGAGCCATTGGCAATTCCTAAAGCAGCTATACCTTGTGGTAAATCGCTGTTTTCACCTTTTAAGCGTTGTAAAGCAGCAATCATTTTATTTGCGCCGACTAAGCGGGCAGCACCTGCATCGGCACGATATTCTCGTTGTCGGCTAAACCACAACACAATAAAGCTAGCAAGAATACCGAATACAATCTGCAAAACCATACTTACCAAATAATAAGTACCACGCTCAATTACTTCATTATCATTAGTAGCAATAATCTCAGCAATCCGGCGAGAAGCAAAAACAACAAAAGTATTAAGCACACCTTGTATCAGAGCCATGGTTACCATGTCTCCATTACCAACGTGAGCCATTTCATGCGCCAATACTGCTTCAACCTCATCTTGAGACATATTATGTAATAAACCTGTACTCACAGCTATCAGCGACTTATTACGTGTTGCACCTGTAGCAAAAGCATTAGGTTCATGCGAATCATAAACTGCTACTTCCGGCATAGCTACATTCCATTGATTAGCCAGATTGGCCACTGTGTTTAGTAACCATGTTTCAGCAGCATTCTGCGGTATAGTAATAATCTGCGCATTAACAGATCTAACCGCTAATGTTTTAGACATCAATAGGGAAATAATAGATCCCGTAAAACCAACTACAACTGATAAAACCAACAGACCTTTAATATCACCTATAAATGAAGTTAAACCAAAAAGATGAAAGACAATATTAAGAACAATATTAATAACCAATAAGACAGCTAAATTGGTAGCTAAATACAACAAAATACGTTTCACGCAATACCCTTTGAATTCAAAAGTTGTAAATAAGTTTGAAAATCGTTGTTGGACCAAGCCAGATAATTTTTAAAACATCAAATAAAATAATTAATTACAGATTCGTTTATCTATTATCAAATTATTATAATACATAACGCTTATTATAATACATAACGCAGCGTTTTCTAATTAAATAGGTTCAATTGTATCGCAAAATAACAATTACCTTAACATTAATTTTAACAATAAATCAGTATAAATTTAACAATTATTAATTACGAATTTCTCCGTGTCCTAAAACAATCCATTTCTGGCTAGTTAAACCTTCTAATCCAACCGGACCACGAACATGAATTTTATCTGTAGAAATGCCAATCTCAGCACCAAGACCGTATTCAAAGCCATCAGCAAAACGAGTAGAGGCATTGACCATAACACTACTGGAATCCACGGCACGCAAAAATAATTGTGAATGTACATAGTTATTAGTTACGATACTGTCAGTATGATGACTACCATAATAATTAATATGCCTGATTGCCTCATCAATATTTCTTACCACTTTGATTGATAAAACAGGAGCTAAATATTCTGTAGACCAATCCTCCTCTGTGGCTGCGCAAACTTTATTCTGTAAAATATCCTGAGTTACAGGACAACCTCGTAACTGCACTCCTTTTTCTGCATATTTTATTTGTAATAATGGTAATACTTCTTTAGCTTGGCTTTGGTGCACCAATAAAGTTTCCATAGTATTGCATGTACCATATCGAGAAATTTTAGCATTTACGGCAATTTTAATCGCCATATCTTTATCAGCATCTTCATCAATATAAACATGACAGATACCATCAAGATGTTTGATTACTGGTACCCGTGCTTTTTCATTAATGCGTTGAACCAACCCTTTACCGCCACGAGGGATAATTACATCAATAAATTGTGGTAACTGCAACATTATATCTACACCAGCTCGGTCAGTTTCTGTAATCAGATTTATCGCTGCAGTAGGTATATCAGCCTGAATTAACGCAGAGTGGATAACTTTAGCAATGGCTTTATTACTATTGATTGCTTCACTCCCACCTCTGAGAACACAACTATTACCCGATTTTAAGCATAAAATCGCAGCATCCAGAGTAACATTAGGACGAGATTCATAAATAATACCAATCACCCCAAGTGGTACACGCATTTTTCCCAAGGTAATTCCACTTGGTAGTGTGCGAAAACCATCCATTTCACCGACTGGGTCGGGCAATGCTACAACCTGCAAAATACCGTCCGCCATTGACTGTATATTTTTTTCAGTCAGCTGCAAACGGTCAAGTAAAGCTGCCGCCAGCCCTTTTTTTCTTGCACATTGTAAATCTAAATCATTCGCTTTAAGAATATTCTCAGAATTAGCGATAATACCTTCAGCCATTAAAGATAATGCATGATTTTTCTGAGCAGGATTTACTGCAGACAATGAATAAAAAGCCTCTTTGGCAGCTTTGGCAGTTTCCGTAATATAATCTATTAATTCCATATCAATAACTTCTTTAGCTTAAAATAAACATCACTGTGATACTTAAATTTAAATTCTACCAATCAAAATGATTCGTGCATAAAACGCAATAAATATACTTTAAAAATTAATTAACAGTTAGAAATAAAATAAAAAATAGAAAACTATTATCAGTCAATTAAAGTATCCGTAGAAATCTTAAATTGTGTTTGTGGCTTCAATACAATTAAATTATCAACTGCTCCAATAGCTTTAATATCCTTACCGGGATAATCCAAATTAGATAAAAAATGGCGTATACAATTAATTCTGGCCCTTTTTTTATCATCAGATTTAATAACTATCCATGGAGCGTCACCCGTATGTGTGTGGAAAAACATATCATTTTTCGCTGCTGTATAATCATCCCAACGATCAAGTGACTGGATATCTACTGGAGATAGTTTCCAATGCTTTAGTGGATCATCACGACGGGAAATAAAACGCCGTAACTGTTCCTCACGTGACACAGAAAACCAAAATTTAAATAGATGTATCCCACTATTTACCAGCATTCGTTCCAGCTCAGGAGTCTGGCGCATAAATTGCAAATATTCATGCGGTTTACAAAACCCCATAACTCGTTCAACCCCTGCACGGTTATACCATGAGCGATCAAAAAAAACCATTTCTCCGCTAGTCGGCAATTTTTCAATATAACGTTGAAAATACCACTGCCCTCGTTCTGTTTCTGAAGGTTTTTCCAAGGCAACAACTCGAGCGCCACGTGGATTCAGATGTTCCATGAACCGCTTAATTGTTCCCCCTTTTCCGGCAGCATCCCTCCCCTCAAACAAAGCCACAATTTTTTGACCGGATTCTTTTACCCAATTTTGTACTTTAAGCAACTCGATTTGTAATTTAGTTTTTTCCTTTTCATATACGATACGTCGCATTCTGGTCCGATAAGGATAACTTTGTGGAAGAGGCGCGTAGGGAGAATCTTCATCGCTAATTCTTTTACTTGAATATTGCAACACACTCCTTTCAAACACCTGCATATTTGTATCTTTATCTACATCATCTATAATATTCTGACCAGATGACTGAAGTAGTTGCCCACTCATTTTTCTTCCTTTCAGTCTGAAATCACCTTAACATAATCATTTATATTATTAATATTTAATCATAATTTTTAGCTATATCAAAGTAGAATATTCAAAAAATCATATAATAATTTATTGCTTAAACTCTATAGATTTTTAGAAATCAACAAATATTTAGATGTTACTTAATTAAATTACTACCAGCTATTTGTGTAGTTAATTTATTTATCATTAGATAAAAGAAATTACAACAGGCAAAAATATGGTAATTTAAAGATATAGTTATAAGTTAATATCATGAGAAATTAGATTTACATGCACATATAATTTAGAGATAAAAATACTAGAATTTTTAAATCAGAAGTGAATAAATAAAGATCCAAAGTGTTTTCGGTTCTTTTAAATCAATTACATAGTTATATTGGATTAGGCCATATACACAAAGATCATTACATGTTAATAACTGTTCAAACTAATAAAATTATCTAAAATCAAAACTTCTATGTCTAAATGTTAATAATAAAAATTTGAATTTTATGAATAATAAATGTTATATCGATTAAAGAGTATAGTTTCTAAACCAAACAAAATAAAATAATTAAATGTTGATAAAACCAATTAGCATCTTTTATTTTTGGCAATTTAAATGAAATGATCACTATAAAAAATCAGGTCATCTACACAGATGACCTGATTTTTACACACATCCACTCTCGTTTAAAATAATGGATCCAATGTAGTCGTAGTTTGACCACCTTCCTGAACTGGAGTAGGTGAAGATGTATCATCCTGATAGTCACCATCACTTTCACCACCATTGCCACTAATTGGTCCATCAGCACGGTTATCCAGGGGCAGGGCAGGATTAGTAGATTGGAATTCATTTAGGTAATAATCACGTCCCTTTTGTACCATCCCTGCCGGAGCTGGCACATTTACATTAGGCTGACCTTTCAGTGCATAACGCATATACTCCAGCCACACTGGTAGGGCAATCGTGCCACCAAATGCCGAACGTCCCATACTGCGCGGACGGTCAAAACCGATATATACTGCACTGACTAAATTAGGATTAAAGCCCACAAACCAGGCATCTTTATTGTTATTAGTTGTTCCTGTTTTACCTGCAATATCACTACGACCCAAAGCACGAGCACTATGTGCCGTACCATAATTCACTACATCCATCATCATATGATATAAGACGAAAGCATTGCGTGGATCAATAGCCAGAGGCGCATTTTGCTTTGCCACTAATGGTTGCATTTGAGCACGTAAGTTACCGTTACTATCATAAATTTTATCTATCACATAATTAGATACTTTATAACCGCCATTAGCAAAAACAGCAAAACCTTCAGCCATTTGCATAGGAGTAACTTCACCGCTGCCTAAAGCCATCGATAGACTTGAAGGAATTTGATCAGCTTTAAAACCAAACCGCTGAACATATTGTTTAGTATAGTCTACTCCAACTGCCATCAATACACGAATGGAAACCATGTTCTTAGATGCAGTTAATGCTTGTCGGAGTGTGATAAAACCTGCATAACGTCCGTCTGAATTCTTAGGAGTCCAAGGACGTCCACCTGGTCCCATACCTGGGATAACAAGCGGTGCATCATTAACCATGGTTGAAATAGTAAAACCTTTAGATATACCAGCTGAGTAAATAAAAGGTTTAAAAGATGATCCTGGTTGGCGTTTAGCCTGAGTCGCACGATTGAAGCTACGGCGATAAAAATCATATCCGCCAACTAAAGCCTTAACTGCACCGGTTTTGGCATCAAGAGCCACAATAGCACCCTGCAATTCAGGCTGCTGTACGACCCGATATGTTTTACCATCACCACGGATATGAACAACAGATCCTATACGTAGTACATTTTCTCCAAAAGATTGATTATTGATAGCACGTTTAATCCAATTGAAGCTATTGCCAGTAATTTTAATTTCGCCAGTTCCGCCAATATAAACCGTAATAGAATTTGAATTAATTCCAGTCACAACACCCGGTACCATTCCATCTACTGGCGTTCTGTACATCAGAAACTGCTCAATCTGCTCATCACGATTATCAGCAGGGATTTTACTTAAATCAAAAAATCCTTCAGCACCACGATATGACGCACCCCTGTCATAATTAGCCAACACCTTGCGCAGCGCCTGAGTAGCAACAGCCTGCTCCTGCGAATTTACAGTTGTATAAACTCGAAAGCCCCGCGTATAAGCAGAGTCACCATATTTCTCATACATCTGCTGACGTACCATTTCGGCTACATACAGAGCATTCTGATCAATAGGTTGCTGATAATGTTGATAGTGTAATGGTTGATTAAAAGCCGCATCCGCCTGTGCCTGAGTAATTTTACCCAATTCCACCATATTATTAAGAATATAGCGTTGTCTCAGTTTCGCTCGTTTGGGATTCACAATCGGATTAAAGGAGGAAGGTGCTTTGGGTAATCCAGCCAAGATAGTTGCTTCAGCCAAATCTAATTTCTGCACTGGCTTATTGAAATACACTTGTGCTGCGGCAGTAAAACCATAAGCCCGCTGTCCCAGATAAATCTGATTGAAATACAATTCCAAAATCTGATCTTTACTCAGCTGCTGCTCAATTTTATAAGCCAGTAATGCTTCATTAAATTTACGGGTATAAGTACGTTCGTTAGTCAGATAGAAATTGCGTGCTACCTGCTGTGTAATGGTACTTGCACCTGATTGCACTCCACCTGTCAGATTCATGATCAGCGCACGAGCAATACCAATTACATCTACCCCACCATGATCATAAAATCGTTTATCCTCCGCGGCGATAACCGCATCTTTTAAGACCTGAGGAAAATCCTCAATCTTAGTAAAAGCACGGCGCTCCTCACCAAACTGACCTAAAAGTTTGCCATCAGAAGAATAAATAGCCAAAGGCATCTTAGGCTGATAGTGTGTCACGGCTTCAAGTGAAGGCAGTTTAGGATAATTAACAAAAATGGCAATTGCCAGTAGCCCGACAGCAAAAAGTCCCAAGCCTACAAACAAACCAATAACAGAAAGTAGTAATTTTCTTATCATAATTAATTAAATTTCATTTAATGGCTGCGAACCATATTAAAAATAAAGTAAACTTTGTACCTAATTGTGTTAGAAATGCAACCTATAATCCTTGAATAGCAAGTATTACTTAGTTAATTACCAGACAGAAAGTCCTTTCATGAAAGTGAAAAAATTAAAAGCAATTTCAAAGAATAAGAAGGTGGTTACAGCCTCCACTAAGCAATGTCTGGGCATCAATTTCACCGATAAAAGTATCAATATGGTGTTATTGAGTGCTCGCAGTTTAAATCAATTTTGTCTCGAAAAATACGTTATTGTACCCATTTCGAAAAATATTATTGATAACGGCAATATCGTAAATCATGATGATTTTGTTGCCATTTTACAACAAACTTATCAAAAATTACAGAGTAATTGTAAAAACATAATTGTTTCAATTCCACAAAAATTAGCTAGCATTCAATTTATCACCCGTGTCCCAGAGACTGCATTTACTCTAGAAGAACAAGTAATGATGGAGTTAAATCATTATGATTCCCTGGATGAGACTAGTTATGATTACCAAACTATTATGACTGATGATGACGGAATCGAACATTTAATATTAGTTAGTACAAGACGTGAAGATGTGAATTTCATGATGGACGTTTTTACTGAGGCAAATATTATCCCAACAGAAATGGATGTTGATTTAATTGCCATCATGAATAGTGCAATTAGCTGCATTAATCAAAAATATCCTCATTTAATGAATAAATGCGTAATTTTATTCAATATAGATTTGTTTGAAACACAAGCCATAGTTATGCGCAACGGAATTATGCTTTACAAACAAGAAATTAGTATTGGATATGAACACCTATTGCAATCAATTCGTCGTAATTATCAGCTTACAGAGGAAGAAGCATGGGATATGCTCTTTATTACATCTAAACCTAAAGATTATCAATCAATGGTATCCGAACCTTTCCAACAACAATTCACTCACGAAGTACAAAGGGTTTTACAATTTTACTTTACTTCAGCTAGTCACGGAAATGATATTGAAGAAATCATAATATTTGGCTATGAGAATCAAAATATCGATGACTTTGCTAAATCAGTACATCAACAAACCAATATCCCTACCAAATTAATTAATCCAGTGTTATTGGCACAAACTGATAGCAAAATAGATGAGAGCAATTTACTTAAACAAAGTGGTTTACTAACCGTTGCTTTTGGTCTAGCCACACGAGGATTATAAAATGTTGCCTTTATTAAAAATTAACTTACTTCCCTACCGCGAAGCTTTACTGGCCAAAAAGAAAAAAGAATTTCAAACGCTAATGCTGGCAGCAATTCTTATTGGCGTTATTTTAGCTGGTTTAGGTTTTTTCATAATTGACAATATCATAAAAAGTCATGAACAACGCGTCATACAATTAGAAAATGGTATAAAAAAACTAGATGATGAAATCGCACAAATATCCAAATTAAAAGAAGAGCGAAAAAATTTTATGGCGCGTCAACAAAAAGTAGAAGAATTATCTAATCGACGTTTTGAAGCAGCATATATTCTAGATACACTTAACGTCATGGCCCCGACCGGATTATATGTAACCAGCATTGAAGCCCAAGGCGCTAATACTTACATTATTAACGGCCGGGCTTACAGTGACTCACGTACAGCAGCGTTTATGTCTGCTTTACCAGGTCGTTTGTTTAGTACTCCAGAATTACTGAATATTAAACGTGTTAATAATGCTCAAGAATTTAGTATTAGAGTACATATAAATAAAATTGAAGGACCAATAGAAGAACCGATAAATTTCAATCAATCAAATAATGCTGAACTAACTGCATCAGGACAAAGTACAGATTCTCAGCAAAATTCATCTAATGAATTAACTTCAGCAGCATCTAATTGATGGAGTAGCTTAAAATGGCCAAAAACATTAACCTAAAATCAATAGATTTAAAAAATCTACCATATCAAAGCCGTACAGTACAACTTATAATGTGCTTAATAGTTATCCTCTTTATTCTTTTGATGACGTATATTTTTATTTTTAGCGATACAAATGAGAAAATAAGTGAACTTAAAAAACAAGAAGAAACATTAAAGCAAAGTTACATTGAGAAAAGCGCAACAGCAGCGAATTTAGATAAATTAAAATCAGAGCTAAATCAAATCAACAGTTTATATCAAGTTTTACTTAAACAGCTTCCTACATCTGCAGAGATTCCAAACCTAATTCAGGAATTAAATGAAAGCGCAGGAAAAAATGGTTTGACTATGGAAAATATAACCCCATCGCAAGTAATTCAAACTGAATCATCTAATGACGGAAGTGAGGATGGGAAAGGACAACAATTAATTCAAACCTTACCATACCACATTACGTTGAGAGGTAACTATGATCAAATTACTCAATTTGTGCGTGATATCGGTAAATTATCACGAATAGTCACCATTAACTCTATCGTTCTTAAAAAAAATGGTAATAACAGCGACTTTACGTTTACCGCTGTTGCCAATACTTATAAAGCTTTAAGTGACAATGAGATTAAAGCGCTTACTGAAAATAAAGGTAAAAAATAAACAAAACAATAACCAACTATTATTTATTACCATACATTATGGATCAATTATGAACAAATATTTATTATGGGCTTGTATGTTTACTTTGGTTGCTTGCTCTGAACAAAATGAAGATTTAGTCAATTGGATGACAGAAACAAGTCAGCAAGCCAAAACCAGAATTTCAAAGCCGAAAGAAGCAAAATTAAATTTACAACCATCATACGCCCCCCCCCCTCAACCGACGTTGAATATGTTTGATCCTGCTAAATTAAGAGTCGGTATGCAAGGTACTAATGCTCCCAACCCAAATAGGCCTAAGGAAATTCTAGAAAATTACCCACTAAATGAACTACGATATGTAGGGCTTATTAAAAGTGCTAACAAATCTCCTTCTGCTTTTATACAGATAAATGACCATGTTTATACCGTGACTATAGGTAATTATCTCGGCCAAAATTATGGGCGAATAACTGCGATAACACCTGATGAAATCATCATTTCAGAACTACTTGAAGACGCTAATGGCACATGGAGTGACCATTCAAATAATCTGCCACTGCAATCACAGGGTCAAACTGAATCAAATTCTTAGTTGACCACTTAATAATTATTAATCTAGCTATCACAAATAACAAGGTATTAATATGAAAATTAAAACCATTCCAATTTTATCCACCCTGGGTTTGGGGTTATTGAGTCAGAGTTTATGGGCGGGTAATATAACTGCCATTAACATTGGATCTTTACAGAATCAACAACGTTTAATCAAAATTCAATTTGATAAAGATGTAGCATTGCCACGTGGATTTACTACGGAACAGCCAGCAACAATCGCTTTGGATTTTCCCAACACGGGAACTTCAATGTCACAAAATTTGCTAAAATTTGATGATAAGCTAATAAAGCAGATCGAGGCCGGACAAGCTGCAGACAGAACACGACTTTTAGTCAGTCTGAATCAACCCGGACAATATAATGCTAAAATTAAAGGAAATGAAGTTTGGATATACGTTCAGCAATCTGCAGCTTCAAAAAATATAGTCAAGTCTGCACCTGCTGTTGTTCCTGAGCCATCACCTGAAGTATCTCCACCAGTATTTACTAAAACAGTTGTTGAAACTGCTCCATCTATAAACAGTGCTGCAACATCTGTTAACGTAGATTTCCAAAAAGGCAAAAATGATGATGGTATGGTTTCGATAACTGGTCTGAATAATTCTACAGACCCAATAATAAAGCGCAAACAAAACACTCTTACTTTAACTTATAAAAATGCACCGTTACAAGCAGAGCAACAACGAAATCTGGATGTAGCTGATTTCAGCACCCCTGTACAATCTATTAAATTACGTAGAATTGGAAACGATACAGAAATCAGTATGCAAATGCGTGGTAATTGGGATTATACCCAGCAAAAACGAGGAAATAACCTGTTGGTGCAGATTAGCAAAAAATTTGAGCAATCTAGTCAGAACCTACTAAGCACTAATAAAAAATTTACAGGCAGAAAAATTTCCCTAGATTTTCAGGATGTAGATGTCCGTACTATTTTACAAATACTGGCTAAAGAGTCAGGAACTAATATCATTGCAAGTGATAGAGTCAATGGTAAAATGACACTTACATTAAATGATGTACCCTGGGATCAGGCTCTTGATGTGGTGTTGGACACACAACAGTTATTCATGAAACAACAAGGGAATGTTATCAATATTATCACCAAAGATGAACAACTGAGGCAGGAACAAACTGCATCTGAAAATCAGAACAAAGGTTTACTCATCACAAAAAGTTTTCAGTTAAAATATCGTAGCGTCGATGAATTCAAAAAAATTCTTCGTATGGATGATAGTGGTAAAAGTGAAGATAAAACTATCTTAACGGATCGTGGTAGTGCTCTCATAGATCCTGGTACTAATACATTAATTATTACTGATATAAATAGAGTTATCAAAGATTTTGAAAATTTAATATCGCAAATTGATGTTGCTTCGCAACAGGTTTTAATTGAAGCGCGTATAGTTGAAACTACTGATGGTTATGCTCGCGAGCTTGGTAGCAAATTTGGATACCGTAAATTGGGACAAAATACGTGGGGTGGTCAAATTCCAACTGATGGGTCGGTTATTAACCCCAAACCTGAAGCTGGTGGAACTTTTACCTTGAGCCCTAATATCAATCTTGGTGTAGCAAATCCTTCATCAGTGGTTTCATTAGTACATGAATTTGCCTCAGGAGCACTAATGCTTGAACTATCAGCATCACAGACTCAGGGTAAAACCAAAATAATTTCCTCACCTCGTGTTTTAACACAAGACCGCAGAGAAGCAAAAATTGAATCTGGATTTGAAGTTCCTTATCAGGAATCTGCTGCCAGCGGCGGAACATCAACAAGTTTCAAAGATGCTATCCTAGGTTTGAAAGTTCTACCACAAATTACTGCTGATGGTAATATTATTATGACATTGAATGTCCAAAATGATCGTCCTATTGGCTGTGCTGCTGTTGATCCATCTATTGGAAGTACTTCTGATATTTGTATGCAGAAACGTAATGTAGTCACACAAGCCATGATTGAAAATGGTGGAACGCTTATTATTGGTGGCATTTATAATGAGAATAATGAGAATAGTATCAGTAAAGTTCCATTATTAGGTGATATTCCGGTTCTTGGTAATTTCTTTAAATATCGGAAAAATGTTCACCAACGTAATGAGCTTTTGGTTTTCATTACACCGCGTATTGTTGGATCTACCAATTCCACGCTGAAATATTAAAAAATTATTTTATGATAAGCTAGTCTGATTTACAGACTAGCTTTTTTGTTATCAATAATTTAATGGTTATTAAACCATCATCTCGCTAAACATTTTTAGCAATGTATTATTAAAAATTTGGTTCAATGATTAATTTAATTTTGAAAATTTTAATTTTAGTAATCAATCTGAAATTAATGATATTATTTAATTCATAAGTTATCATTGACTTATAAATTAAGTTTTAAAACTTTTTTCATTGCCAAATGCTCAAATAATGTTATATATATGTTAATTTTCCCATTGAAATAGGCGACGGCCCAGATCTTTTCTCATTTATTTCCATTTATCAATTTCTTGTAAAATTAATATTTGCAATTTCAATTATGCACTAATTTTAATAAAGCAACAGATGCATTATCCTCTACCCTCAGTTACAATGTTCAAATGAAAAAGATGAATGGTAATTTGATTTTAATCGGGCTAATGGGGGCTGGTAAAACTACGCTTGGCAGGCAACTGGCAAGTGAATTACAGCTTGATTTTTATGATAGTGATCAACTTATCTGTGAACGAACTGGAGTATCAATCCCAACAATTTTTGAATTAGAAGGTGAAGAAGGTTTCCGACACAGAGAGAAGACTGTCATTAATGAGCTAGTACAATTAAATAATATTATTATTGCTACTGGTGGAGGAACAGTTCTAAACGCAGAAAATCGTTATAAATTACAAAAAAATGGGCATGTAATTTATCTGCATGCACATCCACAAATATTATTATCGCGCATCCAGAATGATAGGAACCGTCCTTTACTTCAGGTAGAAGATCCATTATTAAAACTACAACAATTGTATGTGCAACGCGATCCTATTTATCGAGAAACAGCTCATCTTATCATTGAAGCAAATGATTCCTGTACAACACAAACTATAACGCGTTTATTTACACTTTTACATCAGACTAACAACAATGATTTTTAATTAATGCTATGCAGACTCTAACCGTAAAAACACCTTCTCATCAATATCCTATTTTTATTTATTCTGATACGTCATCTGTTCCACAATCGATTTTAGCCTCTTTTTTCAGTAAAAAAATTGTTCTCATCACTAACGAAACTATAGCAGCCCTTCATCTTGAACAATGGCAGCAGTATTGTTCTCAACTAGGCTGTAAGCAATTTAGTATTATTCTTCCTGATGGTGAAAAATATAAAAACTGGCAAACATTAAATTTGATATATGATGCTTTAATGCAAAATCGGGCAGAACGACAAACAACTCTAGTTGCTTTAGGAGGTGGAGTAATTGGTGATATGGTCGGATTTACGGCAGCTACTTATCAACGTGGTGTACCATTTATTCAAATTCCGACAACATTGTTAAGTCAGGTTGATTCTTCTGTTGGAGGTAAAACAGCTATCAATCATCCACTGGGGAAAAATATGATTGGTGCATTTTATCAACCTCAGGCTGTTTTTATTGATCTTACTAGCTTAAAAACTTTACCACAGAGAGAATTTTCCGCAGGTATGGCTGAGATAATTAAATATGCTCTTTTAGGTGATATTGATTTTTTAAACTGGCTTGAAATTAATATTGAAGCCATGATGGCATTAGATCAGTCTGTATTAGCTTACGCAGTTCATCTATGCTGCCAAATGAAAGCTAATATCGTCACAATTGATGAAAAAGAAACTGGAATAAGAGCACACCTAAATTTAGGACATACCTTTGCACATGCTATTGAGGCAGAAATGGGTTATGGAAATTGGTTACATGGTGAAGCAGTTGCAGCGGGAATGGTTCTTGCTTGTCGGCTGTCAGAACAAATCGGTCAGATTACAGAAAATGATACACAGCGCGTAATTAACCTGCTCAAAAAAGCAAAACTTCCTACTGCTCCCCCAAAAATGACTTTAAATGCATGGCTTACCCATATGAGTCATGATAAAAAAGTAGTTGATGGCAAATTACGATTTGTTATTCTGGAAAAACTTGGCCAAGCAAAGATAGCTAATAATATTTCTTCTGATCTTCTTACATCAGTACTGCAAAATCATATAAGCAGTACATAATCATTACATTAAGTACAATGATTATGATTAGATAAATTTAAATTGAAGTTATAGTATGAAAGATAATTTTTTAAAATCTGATAAGCTCCCACAACATGTTCGGACTATACGTAGTTTTGTGTTGCGACAAGGACACATGACAGCAGCACAACAACGTGCTATTGATTCACAATGGTCAAAATTTGGTATAGATTACTCGCAAGAAACCATCCATTTAGATTCTGTTTTTCAGCGAAATGCACCAAAAATTCTTGAAATCGGCTTTGGAATGGGTGTTGCAACTGCGACCATCGCACAAAATTTACCAGATAGTGATTTTCTGGCTATTGATGTACATGGTCCCGGGGTGGGGAATTTATTAAAACTGATTGATGAAGAAAAAATTACTAATATCAGAGTAATGCGCCATGATGCTGTGGAAGTAGTTAATTATATGCTTACTAATAATAGTTTAGATGGAATTCATATTTTCTTTCCGGATCCATGGCAAAAAAAGAGACACCATAAACGCCGACTAATTCAAAAACCATTTATTGAAAATCTATTACCCAAGCTTAAAACAAATGGCTATATTCATTTAGCTACCGACTGGGAAGACTATGCATTTCAAATGTTGGATGTATTGAATCATTGCGACGAATTAAAAAATACTACAGATAATTTTGCTGTTAAACCAGCATACCGACCAGAAACCAAGTTTGAAACAAGAGGTAAACGTTTGGGTCATAACGTATGGGATTTGATCTTTGTAAAAAAATAACTTCTGCAACTTAAAAATAGTTAAGACATTTAATTACATTTGTAGTAAATTGCAACTCAGCAGTTTAATTTTCACCCTAAATAATATTGCTGTTTAAGGAACTGAGATGTTTCAAAATGTCGAATACTATCCTGGAGACCCTATTCTGGGTTTGATTGAAAAGTATAATGAAGACCCCAATCCAAAAAAAGTGAATCTTGGTGTTGGAGTTTATTATGATAACGAAGGCCACTTGCCTATCTTGGATTGCGTAAAAAAGGTAGAAAAGGAACTGGCTGAAAAAAATTTACCACACAATTATTTGCCAATCGATGGGCTGACAGGATATCGTCAAGCCTGTCAGAATCTATTATTTGGTCCTAACCACGAAGCAGTACAATCCGGCAGAATAGCAACTACTGCCAGTTTGGGTGGTTCGGGTGCACTAAGAATAGGTGCAGAATTTATTCATCACTGGTTTCCAGACGCTAAAGTCTATGTTAGTAATCCTACCTGGGCAAACCACATAGGGATTTTTGAGAGTGCAGGATGTGAAGTTAATAAATATCCCTACTATGACCCAAATACAAATGGTATTAAAATTGCAGAACTAAAAAATTTCTTATCCAATCTTGAAGCAGGAAATATCGTTTTACTTCACCCTTGTTGTCATAATCCAACAGGTATAGACCCTACAGTCCAGCAATGGGATGACATTCTTGCCATCATTAAACAACAAAGTCTCATTCCCTTCATGGATTTTGCTTATCAGGGACTAGGTGAGGATTTAGATCAAGATGCGTATGCAATACGTAAAGCAGTCGATTTAGGTTTAAGCTTTTTTGTTAGTAATTCTTTTTCCAAAAACATGTCATTATACGGAGAAAGAGTTGGTGCACTGAGTGTTATTTGCCCAACCACTGAAGAAGCAAAATTAGTTCAAAGCCAACTTAAATTAATCATTCGTCGCTTTTACTCAAGTCCGCCAGGACATGGTAATTATATTGTCGAAAAAACTCTTAATGATCCTATCCTTTTCAAACAATGGGAAAAGGAAGTGTACGAAATACGTGACCGTATTCGTGCCATGCGTATTCATTTACATAATGTTTTACAAGAGAAATTACCTGATCGTGATTTTACCTATCTGTCTGCGCAGCGAGGAATGTTTAGCTTTACCGGTTTATCTTCTGAACAGGTTGCTCGATTACAATGTGAATATAGTATATATATAGTTGAAAACGGTCGTATGTGTGTTGCTGGATTAAATTCCCGTAATATTGATTATGTTGCTCAAGCTATGGCAGAAGTGATGAAATAAGCTAATTGCAATTATATTTGAAAAAGATGCCTGAAATTTTATTGCAGGCATCTTTTTTCTTTCATAAATAAAACTTAGTTTCAAATAACAAGGTATTTAGATATTAAATTTGCTAGGTTTCAAATTCATCCATGTAAACAAAATAAAATTTGATAGTTTGATTCATAGAGAAAATATGAAATGATTAATTAAATTTGTTAAGGTGTATTCTTCTATTGTTTATGCAATGAACGGCGAACTGAAAAAGCTAAAATAATATTTATTATACCAAATACAACTGCATAAATACCCATTAACCAAGTTATTGCTATTCCTCCCTGAATAGGATTCATAAATAATATGACGCCAAAAATGATAGAAAGAATACCCCCTAATATTATCCAGCCCTCTCCCTGAATTACTTTACGTAGTCCAATTGCAACAATTATTTGTAGCAGACCAGTCGCTACAGCCCAAATGGCCAGAAAATCTATAAGCACCACCACACTGATAACGGGCATAACAAATACAGCTATACCAACAACTAAATTTGCAATAGCACTGATCAGTAAAAACCACCAATCCTGATGAGAGTGTCTGGTCTTTATTGCCATTATTATTCCTAACACACCATCAACAAAGGCATACCCACCAAAAAATAGTAACATTACATATAATGTAATAACCGGATTAAACCAAGTCAATAATCCAAAAATTAAAGCTGCAATCCCACGCCAAAGAATTATCCACCAATTTTGGGCTAAAATATCAATTGTTGGATTGGCTATATTGACATTACTCATGATGTTTCCTTTTCTAAATATGTGAATTGTATACGTTGTACTGCAAATAAGCCCTACTCAAGAATTATTTAAATGTTTGTCCTTGATATCGCAACCAGCCATCAGTATGGCGCTGAAGGGGATCATGGTGCGTCCAATGTACAAATCCACCACGATCATTATTAATAAACTCTCCGCTAAAAGCGATATTGTCTCCTCGTTGCAAACCCTCTAATCTTGGCGCGATGTCGATATTATGCACAATTAATACGGTCCCGGTAGTGGTTTGCAAGATAAATCTCTGGTGCCGACTGCCATTGTCATCATCAGGTAATGTTTTAATAACCGTTCCTTCTCCTGTAACCTGAACTTTGTCTTTCTTTTCAGTTTGAGCTTGCTCAATAGATATAGTTTTATCAATTTTCCTTGTCGTTAGTACTGGTGGTTTGGTTAGATTATCTTTAATTAATCTAATTGATTCTCCCATTTGTTGCTGTAGCTGACTTTTGTCGGTTTTATTTTGAGCAATATCACCATCTTGCCACCACCATAATCCAAGCCCAACAATGACTAATAAAAGTATCTCTTTAAAGTACACTGGCTTCATATCTCTTTAATTTATAAAGTTTTTACCATCATACAAAAGGAGTTATTGAATAGCAAAAATATTAATTTAATTTACATATAAAAACAGGCTCACTATATCAAAGTGAACCTGTTCGAGAAAAAAGTCCAAATTATTTTTTATAAGCTAAAGCTGCTTTTATAAACGCAGTAAATAACGGATGCCCTTTTCTCGGCGTGGAAGTAAATTCTGGGTGAAATTGACAAGCAAAAAACCAAGGGTGGTCAGGCAATTCAATTGCTTCAACTAAATGTTCATGTCCAGTAGAGACACCACCTATAACTAAGCCAGCCGCCTGCAACTGTGGCAGATAAAAATTATTGACTTCGTAACGATGACGATGGCGTTCACGAATAAATTGCTGACCATAAATAGTTTTAGCTAAAGTGCCATCCATTAACTCTACTTCTTGAGCACCCAAGCGCATGGTACCGCCCATGTTGGCATGAATATCGCGTTTCTCTATCTGACCATCACGATCCTGCCACTCATCAATTAACGCGACAATAGGATGTTCAGTTTTTAAATCAAACTCAGTTGAATTAGCACCATCAAGCTTAGCCACATCACGTGCATATTCAATTAGGGCAATTTGCATACCCAAACAAATACCCAGATAAGGAATTTTATGTTCACGTGCATAACGTACTGCTGCAATTTTACCCTCAACACCTCGTGTACCGAATCCTCCTGGAACCAGAATCGCATCCATACCAGCTAGGCTAGCCGTACCTTCTTTCTCTAAAACTTCGCTATCAATATATTGAATATCTACTTCAGTTTCAGTTTTGATACCAGCATGTTTTAAGGCTTCAGATAAAGATTTATAGGATTCGGTCAAATCGACATATTTGCCAACCATGGCAATATGTACTTTATGTTTGGGATGCTGTACTGCATAAACAATTTTATTCCATGCAGTTAAATCAGGTTGTTGTACATTTAGTTGTAATTGCTCACAGATAATATTATCAATACCTTGTTCATGCAGCATACCTGGTACTTCATAGATACTATCCACGTCATAACAACTAATAACAGCACGCTCTTCCACGTTGCAGAACAAAGCAATTTTTTTCTTTTCTTCTTCAGGCATCGGCCGATCCATACGACAAATCAGTAGATCAGGCTGAATACCAATTTCACGTAATTCTTTAACAGAATGTTGAGTTGGTTTAGTTTTTATTTCACCAGCCGCAGCAATAAAGGGAACGTAAGATAAATGAATAAATAGAGTATTGATACGACCTTGCTGACTACGCATCTGGCGAATAGCTTCAAGAAAAGGCAAAGATTCAATATCACCGACAGTACCACCAATTTCAACTATCGCCACATCATAACCAGCAGCACCTTCATGAATTTTACGTTTAATTTCATCGGTTATATGCGGAATAACTTGAACAGTACCACCTAAATAATCACCGCGACGTTCTTTTTGAATAACGCTTTCGTAAACCTGCCCAGAAGTGAAATTATTGCGTTTTTGCATAGTAGCATCAATAAAACGCTCATAATGCCCCAGATCTAAATCAGTTTCAGCACCATCATCGGTAACAAACACTTCACCGTGCTGAAATGGGCTCATTGTTCCTGGATCAACGTTGATATAAGGATCCAATTTAAGCATGGTCACTTTCAGACCACGAGATTCCAAAATAGTAGCAGTAGACGCAGCGGCAATGCCTTTACCTAATGAAGAGACTACACCGCCAGTCACAAAAATAAATTTGGTCATGACAATCAGCAGGAAATTGAATTGAGCATTTTAGCTGAAAATCACTTTAATTGAAAGGTAGTTCCATAAACTTCAAATGCAATAATATGCAATTTCATCTTACTGATATTAGCGCATTACCCAAGGTTGTGGCATAATTAATCACCGAAATCCCTAAAATAGTATCATGCTTCAAACTGGACATATATTCATTGTTACTGCTGCTTCCGGTACTGGCAAAACAACACTGGTATCACGCCTTAGTACCCACGAACAAGATATCCGCGTTTCTATTTCCCATACGACCAGAGCACCAAGGGAAGGTGAGCAAAATGGCGTGCATTATCATTTTGTCAGCAAAGATGAATTCGAAGACATGATTACAGCAAAAGCGTTTATTGAACATGCTCAGGTATATGGTAATTACTATGGGACCAGTTTGGCTTCTGTAGAATCACTAAAAAAAGCGGGTTTTAACGTTATTTTGGAAATTGATGTTCAAGGCGCAGCCCAAATTCGTAAATTATTGCCTGAAGCAACCAGCATATTTATTTTACCGCCTTCTATGGCTGAATTAAATGACCGCTTAATAAACCGCGGTACGGATAGTCAGGAAGTAATTAATTATCGGCTAGGCAAAGCTAGAGAAGAAATTGAACAATGTTATCTATTTGATTATGTGATTGTTAATCAAGATCTGGATCAAGCAGAACTGGATTTACTGGCGATAATTCGTTCAGCTAGTTTGCGGACCAAATCGCAGCATCAGAGCATTGAAAAAATTTTGTCTGAATAATACTCATTTTTGAATTTTATTATTACTGGAAACTATTATGGCACGTATTACTGTAGAAGACTGCATCGGGCGCATTTCTAATCACTTTGACTTAACCATGATTGCCGCTCTGCGTGCACGTCAATTAGCCAACGGCGCTACTGCATTAGTAGAAGAAGATCATGATAAACCTACCGTTATTGCTCTTCGTGAAATTGCTTCCGGTCAGATTGGTGCAGAATTATTAAACCAGAAAAAATAAAGCAGGCAATCTATCATGTTTGCTCCCAGCCTGTCTTATGATCCCCCTGTAGATCAGTGGCGCAATCATCTTTTTGCCCAGACTAAATAT
Source organism: uncultured Neisseriaceae bacterium (assembly GCA_946481965.1). Lineage (GTDB taxonomy): Bacteria > Pseudomonadota > Gammaproteobacteria > Burkholderiales > Neisseriaceae > Snodgrassella. The sequence continues at coordinate 41,812 of CAMLPN010000012.1, forward strand.
CTGGGCAAAATTGAACGCTGGGAAATTCTTGAAGAAAGCTGTGCCTACATTTACACCATTGCCCATAATTTGGGCAAAATTGCTTTATTAGAGCGCAGTTTTGCAATAACAACTGCTTTAGCCAAAGACCAGCAACGTATACAGGCTTTGGCTGCTGTATTGATCAGAACTGCTTTTGAAGATTTACACTATCAGGAAAGTAAACCGCTTAAAGTCAATTTAGGACCGGTGGGTTTGCATTTTTTTGAGCAAATAAATACTCATTCTACTCAGGACTTTCAATCTCAGTTGGATCTTTGTCGCCAACAGATTGAGTCTAGCTATCAGGCAATTATTGCTCAAGCTCAAGAAAAATTATTTCGGACTGCCAAATATCTAAGCAGTGACGACTTAGAATTACTGAATAAAGCCTGCCAGTTTGGCACAGAAGCTCATCTAGGACAATTTCGCAACACCGGTCTGCCCTACATAACCCACCCTTTAGCAGTAGCCACACAACTGGCTGAATGGCATGTAGATATACAAGCTTTATGCGCAGGGGTACTACATGATGTACTCGAAGATACCGGAACCAGCAAAGAACAATTAATTGCCAGCTTTGGAGAAACCATTGCCAACATGGTTGACGGTTTATCCAAACTGGAGAAACTGGAATACAATAGCCAACAGGAAGCGCAGGCAGAAAGTTTTCGTAAACTTATTATGGCTATGACGCAGGATATTCGCGTTATCATCGTTAAACTTTCAGATCGCCTGCACAATATGCGGACGTTAGAGGCCAAAAAACCCGCTAGCCGACGACGTATTGCTCAGGAAACCATGGAAATCTATGCACAACTGGCTAATCGCATAGGCTTAAATTACGTTTACCACGAATTGCAGGATCTGTCTTTTAAATATTTGTATCCCCACCGTTACGAAGTACTTGAAAAAGCCATTCAGTCATCCAGACGCAACCGACATGATATTGTTGGCAAAGTTTTACGCGCATTCAGTCAACGTTTAGTCAGCGCCAATATTGAAGCCCAAGTTAAAGGACGTGAAAAAAACCTTTACAGCATATACGAGAAGATGCGATCCAAAAATCTTCATTTTGCTGACGTCATGGATCTTTACACATTTCGAGTCATCGTTAACAATATTCCAGCCTGTTATGCAGCATTAGGAGCATTGCATAGCCTTTATAAACCGAAGCCCGGTCGTATAAAAGATTATATTGCCATACCCAAAAATAATGGCTATCAAAGTTTGCATACAATTTTAGTCGGCCCTTACGGATTACCTTTAGAAGTACAGATACGTACCTACGAAATGGATATTATTGCTGAAAGAGGAATATCCAGTTACTGGGTACATAAAAATGGTGAACAAACCAGCTTTGATCAGGCACAAATGCGTACCAATCAGTGGCTTCAAAGCATATTGGATTTACAAGCACACAGCGCAAATGCTATTGAATTCCTTGAGCATGTCAAAACCGATTTATTTCCAAGCGAAGTTTACGTATTCACACCTAAAGGCAAAATAATTACCTTACCAAAAGGTGCAACTCCAGTAGATTTTGCTTATGCTGTACATACTGATATAGGAAATCGTACCGTCTCAGCCAGAGTCAATCATAATTTGATGCCACTGCGTACTAAACTTCATACAGGTGATGTTGTCGAGATTATTACTTCTAGTGACGGGCATCCGACACCAGCTTGGCTGGATTTTACCGTCTCCAGTCATGCACGAAGTGCTATTCGCAGTCAGATAAAAAAAATGAAACGTCATGATGCGATTAAATTAGGAGAAAAACTGTTACAAAAAGCCCTGTCTAGTTTATTACCCGCTGATGTATTATTATCCGACAGTTTGAAAGATAAATACTTGGCTGATCTCAATAACCAAAATACATCTTTTGAAAATGTCTTATGTGATGTCGGAATGGGAATACTGCAACCAGTATCTGTAGCTATGCATATAGCCGAATTGGCCGGTGAACATTTTAACGACACCATTAAACTTAGTCCGATCAACATTAGCGGCAATGAATCTTCCCATGTACATTTAGCTAAGTGCTGCAACCCTATCCCTGGCGATTCAATCAAGGCATTAATAATTAAAGATCAGGGTATTATTATTCACCGCGACACCTGCAATAATATATTAAAAACCGATCCGGATACTCAGCTGGACGCCAGCTGGGATACACTACAGGCAAATAATTATCAAGCCATACTTAGTTTAAATGCTTTAGACAATCATGGTTTACTGGCCTCCATCGCACAAGCCATTTCCACAAATGGTGGTGATATCAAAGCGGTTGAAACCACTTCTAAAAAACTGGAAGGCATTGAGGGCTTCATCGAATTTCGTTTTGTTCTACATATAAAAGATTTAGATCAACTCAATCAGATAATGAGAGATTTACACTCTATTCCCGAAATCAGGCGAATAACGCGAATATAAACAATATGTAGCAAGTTTATTGATATAGTTATTCTTTTTAGTTGACAGAAGATGATATATCAGTCATAATTAAAATTCTGTAAATGATAAATTTAATAGTATTAGTCATTAAAATACTATCTTACTGCACCTTAGGAGGTGATGTTGTACCGGATTAGTGGTACCGTAAAACCACATTAGCCATTTAATGGCCATTTTTTAATTTTTTTAGACTAATTTTTTGTTAGTATTGATTATTGAATTAATTTTGGAAAAAACATGCCTTCTATTCGTGTAAAAGAAAATGAACCTTTTGAAGTTGCAATGCGCCGTTTTAAACGTTCTGTTGAAAAAACTGGCTTGATGACAGAATTGCGTGCTCGTGAAGCCTACGAAAAACCAACTACTGAACGTAAACGCAAAAAAGCTGCCGCGGTTAAACGTTTACAAAAACGTCTGCGCAGTCAACAATTACCACCTAAATTTTATTAATTAACTGATCATTGCTCCACTTTCAGTTAATGTAATGGTAACCAATACCGCAGGCTTCAGGCTTGCGGTTTTTACGTTTGTATTATTGTACTTAGTAATTACAGACAAAAGTGCTCTTTGTATCATTCATTATTAGATCAGAGTTGCAGTTTGTCTCTATATAAAGTTTACAAGGATTTATTATGAGCTTAAAACAAAAATTACAAGAAGACATGAAAACTGCTTTACGCAATCATGATACTGCTACTTTATCAACCATTCGTATGGCCTTAGCTGCAATTAAACAAATAGAAGTTGATGAACGTATTGAAGTGGATGATAGCAGATTGATTGCTGTGATCACTAAAATGGTTAAACAACGCAAAGAATCTGTACGTATGTTTAATGAAGGTGGTCGACAAGATTTAGCTAAAAAAGAACAAGCTGAAATTGATTTGCTACAGCAGTATTTACCCAAAATGCTTAGTTCAGAAGAAATTGAAGCAGAAATTCAAGCAGCTATTACCGCTACTGGAGCCTCACAACCTAGTGATATGGGCAAAGTAATGGGCGTTTTAAAAAATAAATTATCGGGTAAAGCCGATATGAGTGAAGTAAGTAAAAAAATTAAACAATTATTAGTTTAAATCCTGAGATTTTAATTTACTTTGCTTTAAAATACTCAGAGCAAATCTTAAATAAATGGGCAGTATCAGGTATAAATTGCATGATTCCAACCGAATTTATCGATGAGTTAATCAATAAAATCGATATAGTCGACATTATTGAAGAATATGTACCGCTAAAAAAGAGCGGCGCAAACTATACTGCATGCTGCCCTTTCCATAAAGAAAAATCCCCCTCTTTTTCTGTCAGCCCAAGCAAACAGTTTTATCATTGTTTCGGCTGTGGTGCCCATGGTTCGGCCATAGGTTTCATAATGGAATATCAGAGTTTAGGATTTCAGGATGCAGTACAATTCTTATCAGATCGCATTGGTTTGATTGTCCCCAAACAAGCAGGCAAAAGCAACAATCAGGAAGCCAGAAAAACAATTAAAAAACATAAACAAACTCTGGAAGAAACTGTTAGCGCTGCTGCGGATTTTTATCAACATCAGCTACAACATTCACCTCGTGCACAAAATTACCTACTTCAACGTGGTCTTAGTGATGAAGTAATTTCCCATTATGGATTAGGTTATGTGCCGGATGAATGGCAACCATTAGCCAAAATATTTCAGCCCTATCCAAGTAATGCTCTTGTTCAAACTGGCATGGTTATCAATAAAGAAGACCGATATTATGATCGTTTTCGCGATCGGATCATGTTTCCAATTCGCGATGGCAAAGGACAAGTTATCGGGTTTGGCGGTCGAATTTTAGATAAAGGTGAGCCTAAATACATGAACTCACCCGAAACCACTCTGTTTGATAAAGGGCAAAATTTATATGGCCTATATGAAGCCAGAGCCGCCATTCGCGAAGCACAGCGTGTATTAGTTGTTGAGGGTTATATGGATGTTGTTGCACTGGCACAGTTTGGTCTGGGCTATGCAGTAGCTGCACTTGGTACATCCACCACAACCGAACATATCCGCTTATTAATGCGTCAAAGTGATCACATATACTTTTGTTTTGACGGCGATGCAGCAGGCAGAAAAGCCGCATGGCGTGCTTTAGAAAACGCGTTACCGCAGTTAAAAGATGATAAAAATTTGCAATTTTTATTTTTACCTCCCGAACATGATCCTGACAGCTTTGTTCGTGCGAACGGCATCAAAACCTTTGAAGATGCACTATTACATCAAAGCCTGCCTTTATCAGTTTATTTATGGCAAGCTTTAACAGAACACATTGATTTAACCACTCATGAAGGTAAGGCAGAGTTGATTAAAACAGCTGCACCCTTGTTAAATAAAATTCAGGCTCCTGCCCTTTCCTTCCTATTGCGGCAAGAACTAAGCCAAAAAGTAGGCATAGATGAGCACAATTTAGCTCATTTACTAGGACAGGAACAACCCAAACAAGCAAAAGTTAAAGGCAAAAACTACCGGCTACCACAAAACACATTTCGGCAACCGCCGGTTATGTCTTTAGCGCAAAAGCAAATTCGCGCCCTATTGATAAATCCACAATGGGCCGTATATATAGATATACCAGATTATCTAGACCTGCACGGTGAATACGCATGCCTTGCCGCGCTGGCAGAACGCATACAAGCCTCGGTTATCCCACTGAATATGGGTACCGTATTGGAACTGATGCGAAATACAGAGTTTGAACCAGTTATCCGACAAATTATTCATGATTACCTTGATTCTGCAGACACCATGCAGGCCGGAAATGAAGATGACTGTGAAAGCTTTAAACAGGGTATGCAAAAATTACTGGATAACCTTAAGTCACAGCAAATTGATGCGTTGAAGCGCAAACTCCATAATGGACTTTTAAGCGCCGACGAAAAACAATTGTTATTGCTGCTATTAAGCCCGTCCAAAACGCCGTCAGTTTAATACTAAGACGGCTTTCGAAAACGTTTTTCACAGTTAGACTGTGACACCACTAGACCGAGTGTAATATGGCAAACCAACCCTTAAAAAAAACAACGATCATCACCAATCCTGATCAGGACGATACTCGTCCTTTAACCGTAGAAGAGCAAAGAGCTCGTCTGCGGCAGCTGATCATTCAGGGTAAAGAACGCGGTTACATCACTTACGCTGAAATTAATGATGCACTCCCTGATGAAATGTCTGATGCTGATCAGATTGATAATATCGTCTCTATGATTTCAGGTCTGGGTATTCAAGTTACCGAAGAAGCCCCGGATGCCGAAAGCTTGTTGATGGGCGATAATACCGCCAATATGACAGATGATGATGCCGTAGCTGAGGCCGAAGCAGCTTTATCTAATGCTGATAATGAATTTGGTCGCACTACCGACCCTGTTCGTATGTATATGCGTGAAATGGGACAGGTTGATCTATTGACTCGTGAAGACGAAATCATCATCGCTAAAAAAATTGAAAATGCCTTACGCAATATGATACAAGCTATTTCTGCTTGTCCCGGTTCAGTTGCAGAAATTTTGACCTTAATTGATGCTGTGCGTAAAGATGAAATCAAAGTTGATGAAGTCGTAGAAGCTATTGTGGATCCTCATGAAGAGTTACTGGATGAACTTGGTCTTGGATTGAGTAAAGCTGAAGAAGAGGACAGCGTTGACAGCAGTGATCCAGCTGATGATCTTGACGACGAAGACGAAGACAACGATGAAGAAAATGCAGCATTAGAGGCCTCTGCCAATTTAGAAGAGCTTCGTCAAAAAACTTTGGAACACTTTGACCGTATTCAACAACTGTACGATGAGATGGTAATAGCTTTACAGGCACATGGCAGTAAGGATGCTCAGTATCTTAAACTGCAAAATGAAATTGCAGAGCAATTATTGCAGGTACGTTTTGCCACCCGTCAGATTGAGAGTCTGTGTGATAGCCTGCGCAGCCGTGTTAACCAGATTCGGGTACTTGAACGGGAAATCCGTGACATTGCCCTTAACCGAGTGCACATGGATCGAGACTATTTCATAAACAGTTTTAAGGGACGTACTACAGATCTGGAATGGGTCAACGAAGAATTAGCAGCAAACCGCGTTTGGAACGAAGCTTTGCGCCGTTTTCAGTACGCTATCATCGAAAAACAGACTCAACTGGCCGATCTAGAAAAAAACGTACAGATTTCTCTGGATGAGCTAAAGCAAATTAACAAAAACATGGTAAAAAGTGAGCAGGAAACTGCGGCTGCTAAACAGGAAATGATACAGGCTAACTTACGTTTGGTTATTTCCATTGCCAAGAAATATACCAATCGTGGACTACAATTCCTAGACCTGATTCAGGAAGGCAATATTGGTTTAATGAAAGCAGTAGATAAGTTTGAATACCGTCGAGGTTACAAATTCTCTACTTATGCAACCTGGTGGATTCGTCAGGCCATTACCCGTTCGATTGCCGATCAGGCTCGTACCATACGTATTCCGGTACACATGATTGAAACCATTAATAAAATGAATCGTATATCTCGTCAATATTTGCAAGAAAATGGTGAAGAGGCCGATTCAGCTAAACTAGCAGAATTAATGGAAATGCCTGAAGACAAAATTCGCAAAATTATGAAAATCGCCAAAGAACCCATTTCGATGGAAACACCCATTGGTGATGATGATGATTCACATCTGGGCGACTTTATTGAGGACGCAAATAATGTTGCACCAGCAGACGCAGCTATGTACTCCAGTCTGCGTGAAGTAACTAAAGATGTGCTGGAAAGCCTGACTCCGCGCGAAGCTAAAGTACTGCGTATGCGTTTTGGTATTGATATGAACACTGATCACACATTAGAAGAAGTTGGTAAACAATTCGATGTAACTCGTGAACGTATCCGTCAGATTGAAGCCAAAGCGTTACGTAAACTACGCCACCCTACTCGTTCAGATCGCCTAAAAAGCTTTCTTGATAGCGATGATAACAAGCAGTAAGCAGATTTTTATCTTTTAAAACCATAATCATCCGCCCAAAGCGGATGATTTTTTATTTATAGCCTTGCATTCATAAAAATAGCTGGTTAAAATAACGCACTTCACGGGTCTGTAGCTCAGGGGTTAGAGCAGGGGACTCATAATCCCTTGGTCGTGGGTTCGATCCCCACTGGACCCACCAAATTTAGCGC
>CAMLPN010000013.1 GCA_946481965.1 uncultured Neisseriaceae bacterium
AATATCATAGAGAATTTTCTACTTTCTTGCTGTACTATTTTAGGGGATATTTACAAATGCAATCCACTTAAAAGAATAGTTTTATTTATTTTATTTTTTAAAGAATTTAGTTAAGACTTAAAATATATTTTGCAATATCTTTGATCTTTAATCACCAACAAAATACGATCTTTAGTAATTAAGCCAAATTTGCGCCACTACTCCCACTAACGCGAATTAACATTATTATCAACCAAAATAAAACCAGAATAAGACATTACGAAAAATAACGTAACGTATTTATTCTGGTTGATGGATGATAATTGATAGCTATGCTATCAATGCGATTCTTTATCACTTCTCTTTATATATCTGTCTTTCCAAACCGCTACAATATTCTATACCCGAATGGACTTTTCCTGTTAAATTTTAAAATCAATATTAAATTAAAGATTATTTATACCGATTTAATAACTTGTTTTGATATATCATTTCTTGCTTTACATCAAACTAGCTAAATATCAGCTTTACAGACACATTATGCTGAAAAATCTATATAAACAATTCAAGCACAGTTACCTTTTTAGACCTAGTCATTTTCTAATCGTAAACATTTATCAATAATTATGTAACAGCAGCATTAACCAGTTTTAAGTGATAGACTTCACTTTCCAATTTTAATTGCCTAATGCAGTATAACTTCATCAGGCAATTCATTCACACCAGATAACTGACGCGGAAAATAATCAGCCATAAGAACGGTTAATTCTTCCAGTCCTTCACTTAATCCTTGAATATATTGATCATGTTCAAATGCAGTAACCATTTTTGCGCAAATTTGCTGCCATTTTTCTGTCGAAACACAAGCATTAATACCACGATCAGCAATAATTTCCACAGCATGATCGGCAAACAGCACATAAACAAGAATCCCGTTTCGCTGCTCAGTATCCCACACGCCTAAATGAGCAAACCAATACTGTGCACGTTGTCGTGCTGTTAAATGATGACACAGATCTGAGGTCGATAAATTTGATTCAATGACAAACCGCACTTGTCCATTATACTGCTGTTCCGAAAGACCAATTTGATCAGTAAGCTGACGCAAAGCCAGAGTGGGCAGATGACGCTTAACCCGCATACGCGGATGCAGCCAATGTCGCCAGATACGATTCCATAAATTCATATTTGGTTTTGCTGCGCTCATCATCTTTAATCCTCTGTTAAATGGAAACTAATAAAGTATCAATATAAACAGTTATTTAAATTTCAGCTTATTTTTTACCTAAACAAAACCACGTAACTGTTTCAAATAGGCATAAGCACCCTGAATATTTTGTGCTCGTTTAGTAGCCTTTTCCAATTCAAATTTAGACAAATTTTGCTGAATGAGTTTATCGGGATGATATTTATTCATTAATTTACGGTAAGCCTGTTTAATTTCCTGCTCCGTGGCCGTTGTTTCAATTCCCAATACTTGATAAGCATCAATAGCGTCATCCTGTTGATGCTGTGGTTTACGATAGTGACTTTGATTTTGTTGTTGATTTTGTTGACGATACTGACGTTGCTGTTGTTGGTAACGCCGCTGTTCAGCTTGCTGAAAACTATAAAAATCGCTTTGTTGTACCTGAATTTTTTTAGCAATTTTCAGCATTTCACGATATGAAATACCAAATTCTCTGGCAACTGTTTTCAGAATACGCTCTTCATTAGAATGTAAACGACCATCTATCATGGCAATATTAAGCAATTGCTTACAAAATAGCATGAGACCGCGCTTATTATGGCGATAACGACGATAGAGAGTTTGCAATCGCATTCGTAGTGGATAATCAGGCGTCATCCCCATATTGAAGGCATATTGTGCTAAAACCTGTAATTCACTATTAATCCCAATTTTTTGGATGACAAAGCGAATATAGGCACGGTCAGCATCACTTACATAGCCTTTTGCTGCACTCATGTGTCCACTGACCTCAAATAATACAGCTATAAACAAGTTTTTATCATGACTAATCTGATCAGCTACTCCCCTGTCTATCTCGTTATGAATACGCAATAAAACTATCCAGATGATGGTCCCCACCAGACAAACCAGTTTACCAAACGGGGTGAAATGTGTACCAATGAAACCCAAAAAAACTAAACAAAAGAACCAAAGCCAGAGATTTTTAGTCATAATTAATTTTTAAAAATAGATTATTGTTCACTACTATTCAGAAGTTGTTTCAAGCTGGCCGTGAATTTATGAGGCTATTCATTATTTAAACATAATCCACAAATTTATAGCAACTTATCACCAGCTCCCTGATGCACCACCGCCACCATAATCACCGCCACCACCACTAAATCCCCCACCGAAGCCACCAGATCGCCCCCCGCCAAAACCTCCACCAGAGCCTCCTATGAAAACACTACCGGCAAAAACCAATGTGATAATAAAAGCCACAATAGCCAGAATGATATCCAAAAATAAATTCCACCCTGCGTACCAGCCCATCGCAAAAATCAGCAAAGCGACAATAATACTGCCTAAGAAGCTACCAAACATATTTTTAAAAAACGCACCAGCAATAAAAATAAGAATAAGCATTATTGGTAGCTGATCACTAAAACTACTGTCATGCTGCTGATCTTGCTGTAACGGAGGCAATTTATCACCTTCAATTAGTTTTTCAAGAAGAATAACCGTATTATTAATACCTTCATCAACCATGCCGGCTTTCAATTTTGGACTCAAAACATCATCAAGTAATCGCTTCGCATAAACATCAGGAATTGCGCCTTCCAGACCCCGGCCAGTAGCCAAAAAACTTTTGTGTTCATCACGTACTAAAAGTAATAGCACGCCATCACCAATTCCTTTGCGTCCCGGTTTCCAGCTATCCATTACACGAGTGGCATAATCAAAAGTTGTTTCAGGTACAATAGTGGGTACAGTTAAAACGACAATTTGACTGCCATGTTGCTGACTGAATTTTAATAACTGCTGATTTAATTGCTGCCGTCCATCAGCACTCATCATATTTGCAGTATCCATTACCGGAGCGCTTAATGTAGGTATTGGCACCAATTGATTGGCTGCCGGCACCAAAAAGGCAAAAATACAGCCCAGAAAAAAGATCAGTAATTTATGGGCAGATATACGTAAGATATTCATCATCATCACCTTGATGCCTCTTCAGAACCAGATCCGGTTAACAGAAATATTCTGTCAACATGAGTTATTAATATAAATGAGTATAACTATCCACTTTGCCTTAGCTCTAAGGACAAACTCATTTATGTTAGCTGAGCCAATTTTACTCATATACTCTGCACCCTCGACTCTAGCCAACTAAATGTCTGTGTTTACCCACTTACAAAACTGTTTAAATACAAAGATTAGCAAAAAATTTTTCAACTTTATCAACATTTGAATCTAACCAAAATTCAAACAAAAAGAAAAATTTCATAACTACTTTAATATTGTTTACTGACAATGTATCTTGATAGAGTGCATAGATACTTTCAGTACTCGCTTAAACAAAAATAGCCAGTACATTTCGACTGGCCATCTCAGAAACATACACAAAATTACATTCAATCAAAACTGTACTTGCGGGGCTTGTTTCACAGCTGCTTCATTTTCCGGCACAAAATTAGGACGGATGTGCATACCAAAAATCTTAGCGGTTATATTGTTAGGAAATGAACGCATGGTAGTGTTATATATCTGTACAGTCTGAATATAACGATTTCGGGCTAAAGCAATACGATTTTCCGTACCCTCCAGCTGCGCCTGTAAATCACGGAAACTCTGATCTGCTTTCAAATTCGGATAGTTTTCACTTACCACCAGCAACCGACTGAGCGCATTACTTAAATCACCCTGAGCCTGAGAAAATTGTTTCATCTTATTTTCATCTCCTGCATCATTAGCAGTCATATTCAGACTACCGACACGAGCTCGAGCATTAGTAACATCGGTCAGCACTTGTTGTTCATGCTTGGCATAGCCTTTAACCGTATTAACCAGATTGGGTACCAGATCAGCACGACGTTGATATTGGTTTAGTACTTCAGACCAAGCTGCATTGGCTGCTTCATCCTGCGATTGTAAAGTATTATAGCCACATCCGCTCAAACCTAATACCAACATAATAGCTATGATCCAGCCTCTGAAAAGTCTAAACATTACTTACTCCTGTGTGTATTTTGTATCAGTTTAACGTGCAATGATATCTTTTTACGCCATAGACACCACTTTCGTATATACCTTAAGACATAATTAATGCAAAATAATAAAAAACATTTTAACCAAACTGTAAAGGATTTTATATGTTTCCGGAATATCGTGACCTTATAGCCAAGCTCAAAGCGGAAAACAACCATTTTGCCAATTTGTTTGCCGAGCATAACCGTCTGGACGACAAGATTACCGGTCTGACCAATAATCCGGTAACCAGTGGATTGGATAATATTGAAGATCTGAAACGGGAAAAACTACGTTTGAAAGATGAAATCTACGCTATGCTGCGTGCAGCAGATGGTAAGGCCTGATAGATTTCTTGTCGAAACAATCAATCTCGTCATCACTTCCATTTGTTCAGATATGATGACGAGATTGCCAGCTATGTACTGGCTAACAAAGTCTGCATTTTTTTCATTAACAAAGAAGGAAATGCTATGGCTTTCTTGGTTTGCTGGTCAAAACCAGTAAACGCTACTGTAGCATCGGCTATTACCTGAGCAGTATTTTTTAAAGTAATAATTTGTCTGAGTTCAGCTTTGCGTGACTGTAACTTACTAAAAAAAGTTGTAATCACCAAATCATCACCGAAATAAGCACTTTTTCGATAACTAATATTAATATTAATAACCGCCATGGCACACTGGGCAGCCGTAAATACTGAGGTCAACTGCATCTCATCAAAAAAATGCCATCGGGCATCTTCAAGAAATTCCAGATAACGTGCATTATTCACATGCTGATAAACGTCAACATGAAAACCACGTACTCGCACATCCGATTCATGCATCAGCGCTTGCTTTTTTGCCTCCATTAATCCACCATTGTCCATGCAATCGTTTCCTCAGCGCGCAAGGGGATCAACTGCTTATCACCATAATTAAAACTAGTTGGTACTTTACGCACACATTTTTTCAAAGTGATATGGTCAGAATTCTGCGGTAAACCGTAAAATTTAGGACCATTTTCCGCTGCAAATGCCTGTAATTTATCCAAAGCATTAATTTGCTCAAAAGCCTCTGCATACAATTCAATGGCAGCAAATGCACTGAAAATACCAGCACAGCCGCAGGCGCACTCTTTGCTGTCCTGAGCATGGGGGGCACTATCTGTACCCAGAAAAAATTTATGTGCATGGACTCCACTCACCGCTTGCAATAAAGCTTCACGATGTAATTCACGCTTTAAAACCGGCAAGCAATAATAATGTGGCCGAATTCCACCAACTAAAATAGCATTGCGATTATAAAGCAGATGTTGCGGGGTGATGGTGGCAGCAACATTATTTCCAGCTTCCGCTACCAACTGAGCAGCTTCTGCCGTAGTAATATGTTCAAATACCAGTTTTAAATCAGGTAAGCGTTGTAACAATGGCCACAAAACCGATTCGATAAACTTAGCCTCACGATCAAAGATATCAATATCAGGGTTGGTTACCTCGCCATGCACGAGTAACGGTAAGCCAACTTCTGCCATCGTTTCCAAAACCGGTAACAATGCCCATAAATCACTGACGCCAGAATCGGAATTGGTGGTCGCTCCGGCAGGATATAGCTTACAGGCAATAATACCTGCTGCTTTAGCTGCCCTGATCAACTCAGGTGTCGCTCGATCGGTCAGATATAAAGTCATTAACGGTTCAAAATGACTTCCTGCTGGTACGGCTGCCAGAATACGTTCACGATAAGCCAGTGCCTGAGCAATGGTTACCACCGGCGGTTTTAAATTCGGCATAATCACCGCACGCCCCATTTGTCGTGCACTAAATGGCACCACAGCTTGCAATGCAGCACCGTCACGCACATGCAAATGCCAGTCATCCGGTCGGGTTATGGTCAGAGTTTGTGTTTGCATAGAGACAATTTACATAAAAGATGTACAGAATAGATGACTGGTAAATCGCAATTTCTAGAATTTGATTATTCAGTCAGATAACTAATACAGAAATAATAGACTATCAGCGTTATCACGAACAGCAAAAGATCTACTCTTTTAAATTTTTAGCGATGTCTGAGTACAATTTCCAAAATACCATCATCTCTGCTGAGTAATTGTACTAATTCATGCCCAGTCTGGCGACAAAATGCAGTAAAATCTTCAGGTGCACTTTTATCTGTAGCCAGTAGCTGCAATGTCTGCCCTGTCTCCATCCTTGCCAGAGCTTTTTTGGCTCGCAAAATCGGTAATGGACAATTCATTCCTGTCACATCCAAAGTCACATCATATTGCTGTGTATTCATAGTTTGCCATTACAGAAAATTAATTAAACTATTATACCGCGCCATCATTCCAGGCTAAAATAACATTCTTACATTTAGCAAATATTAATCAATATCTATTAAAAAACAATTAATTATCATCATATGTTTAATACAACATATTGCTTTAGCCAACATCAAAAACATTTAAATCATTTTTAAAAATTTTTAAAAATTTTTAAACTTGAATTAATAGGCCTGATAAATTCACTGCCCCATTTTATGCATAATATTTATCTTGATTTAGTAACTTTTTATATCAATAAAATTACTGATCAACACTAAAATAAATATTTGATGTTTAGATAAAAATCTTTAAAAAAATAAATTAAATTTTTTTCGATCCCATCATTAATTTATTTAAATAAAATCCCAGAAAACATCTATCATTTACTGCTGAGCTAACGCCAGCATTTCTCTGGCATGTTCACGAGTAGTTTCAGTAATGGTCTCTCCACCAAGCATACGGGCAATTTCATCAATACGTTCTTGAGGCTGTAGAACTTTAATCTCACTAATCGTCTGACCTTTATGGGTAAACTTTCGTACTTGCCAGTGCTGTTCACCGCAACAAGCTACCTGTGGCAAATGCGTTATGGCCAGTACTTGGCGGTTTTTACCTAAATCACGTAATGCATGACCAACCACATCGGCAACTGCACCACCAATACCTGTATCAACTTCATCAAATATCAGCGTTGGTACAGAATTATACTGACTGGTTACCATTTGCAAGGCCAAACTGATACGCGCTAACTCACCGCCAGAGGCCACTTTATTCATAGCGCGCAAAGTTGATCCCTGATTAGCCGAAACCTGATATTGCACCTGTTCTAATCCATGAGAAGATGGCGAACAAGCCATCAATTCAATCTGAAAACGTGCTCCTTTCATGGCCAGATTTTGCATATGTTCAGTCGTCTGTTTTGCCAACTTGCTGGCTGCCCTACTCCGCTTGATAGTTAATTGTTGTGCTACTTCCCTATATTGTATTTCCCGCTCTTGTACCTTTTGTTGCAAAGCTTGTAGATCAGTGGCTGCATTCAGTTCATGCAAAGCTGTTTCAGTTTTGAGCAGCTCAGCTGGTAATTGTTCCGGCTCCAACCGATATTTTCGTGCCATACTCATTAATTCTTGCATGCGCTGTCCCTGTTGCGCTAACAGGCCTTCATCAGTTTCAACGCTGGCACTTGCCTCTCGCAAATAAGCACTCACCTCACTGAGCTCAGCTTCAACAGATTGCAGTAACACCACACTGTCAGCAAAAGGAGGCGCTGCTTTTGCCAATGCATCCAATTGTTGACGACAATGATATAACCGACTAACCAGACCATCATCACCATTAAGCTCTTGTTCAACTGTCTCAGCGGTGCGCAAAATATCAGCAGCATGCATTAATTTGTCATGACTTTGACTTAAATTTTCCCACTCATTTTCCTGAGGATTTAACCCAGCCAGTTCATCAAAGCGCCATTGCAAGCGCTCTCTTTCAATAGCTATGGTTTCCACTTGTTGCTGAGCCTGCTTTAGATCGTGTTTGGCTTCCTGCCAGCGTTTATAAGTTTGCTCTACCGTCCTCACCAGTGACTCTGCGCCGGCAAAAGCATCAAGTAAATCGCGTTGTGCCGCTTCGTTATTTAAAGAATGATGAGCATTCTGACCATGAATATCAACCAGCAATTCTCCAATCTGGCGTAACTGACTCAGAGTAACTGCCTGATTATTCATAAAGCTACGACTTTTACCTTTTACATCAATGATACGTCTGATACTTAATTCATATTCCTGTTCAGCCAGTATGCCCTGCTCAACCAATAATTTGTGTGCTTGCGAAGTATCACTGATATCAAACAAGGCTGATAATTGCGCTTCTTTGGCTCCTTGACGTATTTGATGATAATCAGCTTTATCTCCAAGCAATAAGCCCAGCGCATCCAGAGTAATTGATTTACCCGCACCCGTTTCTCCAGTCAGCACAGTAAAGCCACTTTGAAAACTTAGATTCAGTTCGTCTACAATTACAAAATCACGCAAAGACAAAGCCAAAAGCATATATCGCCTTTATTAAAGAAAATATCATAATTAACCGTAATTTTAGTATTATTTAGGTAATCAGAAAACCAAAATTTAGGAAAAACTAAATTTATTTAGATAAATTTCGTTTTTATTAAATAATTCACCATTCAATCTCGATACTCCTACTCTGGCCGAATTAAAATTTCAGTTCAAATCCAAGACTAAATCAGCCAATATAAAACATCTGTCATGATTTATTCAATTCTGGTAATTAATACAGAAAAAAATCGAATTTGCATAGCTGCATATTGCCATGTAAATGGTTATGAATTACGCGATTTTCATTAATCAATGATAGCCAGTTATTTTCACAATCTGATCATTAGATTATTCTTTGTTGTCCGAAACTTTCTAACTTCTTACTTTAATAAGCTTAACAACACAGCCAAACTCTTTGCTTAACGAAGACAAAATCATAATGATATAAAAATAAATAATGTAAGAATGATGACTACCCACTACACCAGCTGGTCGCCCCAATGAAGCTTTTGCCGTAAAGTCTTATAATACTGATAATCAACTGGATGTAGAATCTGTAAAGAATGCCGATAGCGCTGAATCCGAATTCGATCCATATTTTCCAGATCATAAAAAGTTTGTCCGTCAAAATGGACGCGCACATCATTACCTTTAGTCATCATAATTTCAATTTCACTGGTATCACAGACTGCAATAGGACGATTGGACATAGATTGCGGACAAATTGGTACCAGACTAAAAGCGCGTAAAGTAGACTGTAAAATTGGTCCACCGGCTGCCAATGCATATGCAGTAGATCCGGTTGGCGTGGAGACAATTAAACCGTCAGATCGCTGAGAGTAAACAAATTCACCGTTGATAAATACTTCGAATTCAACCATTTGCCCCAAACCGCCACGACTAAGTACCACATCATTCAAGGCCAGAGAATGTGCTGTTTGCTGACCAGAACGCAAAACAGTGGCTTCCAGCATAATGCGTTCTTCAGGCGTATATTTCCCTCTCAGCATACCCGCCAGTTGCTGCACCATTTCTGCACGCGGTACCTGTGTCAGAAAACCGAGATGCCCCTGATGTACTCCAATCAGAGGAATCCGATACGGAGCTAGCTCACGCGCTACTGATAATAAAGTACCATCTCCACCCAGCACAATTACCAAATCACAGAGCTGTCCCATTTTTTCTTTACTGACTAGACGACACTGTTTGGGATTCTTTAACTGTGTGCTGACAAAATCAGATGTCGCTTTAACATCTATATAAACATTCAAACCCTCAGTAATCAGAAAATTAATCAACTCTTTTACAACAGACTCCATCTTCGGTGTCTGCGGTCTGGTGACGATACCGATATCATTAAATTGACTATTCATGAAGCAAAGAATCCTGATTGTTTATTGGCACACAATAAAGTGACTGGGAAGTTAATAAAACGAGGGAAACACCTATTCGATCATTCATCATTATAAAGCCTTTTACTGCTCCACGTGCATCTCGCCCTAATTAAGAGATAAAGTTACAATAACACTTTAAATAGTGTCTTATTGTTATGACTTCTCTCTTGCCTAAGGTTTTTGCTCTTCTTGGTCCCACAGCTGCTGGCAAAACCAGTTTGGCACTTGCTTTGGCTGAAAAATACCCTATTGAAATCATCAGCCTAGACTCTGCTTTGGTTTATCAGGATATGGATATTGGCACAGCCAAGCCTAATGCTAAAGAATTAGCCACCGTACCCCATCACCTAATCAGTATCATTTCACCACTGCAAAGCTATAATGCAGCACAGTTTGTCAGTGATTGCCTTAGACTGATAAAAGAAATTCATGCCCGTTCCCATTTACCGGTAATTGTGGGCGGTACGATGATGTACTACCACGCCCTAACACAAGGTTTGAATAATCTGCCTGAAGCCGATACAGCCATTCGCAACAAATTAAATCAATTAAAACAGCAAAATGGTTCAAATTATTTGTATACCTTATTACAACAGCTGGATCCTGTTAGTGCTCAGCGCTTAGCGGCTGGCGACAGCCAGCGCATTGAACGCGCTTTAGAGGTATATTACATCACTGGTAAGCCAATGAGCAGCCAGCTTGATAATCGTCAGACTTTACAACCACAACTGGATATTTTCAGCTTAGCATTGCTACCCGAAAACCGCGCGCAACTTCACCAGCAAATTGCCAAGCGTTTTCAAACCATGCTGTCCTCAGGATTTATAGAGGAAGTTGTAGCATTGAAACAAAAATATCCAACTTTGCATCCCGATCTGCCATCGATACGCTGTGTAGGTTATCGGCAAGCATGGGACTATCTGGCCGGTACTATCGACCAGCCCCAATTTATAGAACGCAGCATCGTAGCCACACGCCAATTAGCCAAACGACAACTTACTTGGTTACGTAAAGTTCAGCCACATTTAAGTATAGATCCCTTCACTTCCCCAAACCTATTAGATCAGGCTGATGCAGCCTTTAAAACATTTTTTGCTTAGTCACTCACCTGAAAAATTCTGTGAATAGAAATTATTCACAGAATAGAAAGTCAGCATCGACACTAACAAAATAGATTGGATCTTCTAGATAACTTAATACATTGTATTATATTAACAAATTCCACCTTTTAAATAATCCACTCAAGATTTAAACTGCGCACAAAAAATAAATCCGGCGATAATTAAAGCCAAACCAGACTGTTTACAGTAAAATACCGCCCGTTGTGCCTATTTTAAATACAGCCATACTTATTATTTATTGCATGAATATCACCGAGTATGTAACAGCACATCTTAACGCTTCCTACTGACCAGAGGTCAGAAAATTTCGATTTCATTTGGAGAAAAACGATGTCCGCACAAGATCGTATTCGTAACTCATCACTTCACTCTCGCCTTATGTCAGCTGCTGAGGCTGCATCCCTGATTTCTCATGACGCCATTGTGGGTATGAGTGGTTTTACCGGAGCCGGTTACCCCAAAGAATTACCCAAAGCCATAGCAGAACTGGCTGCTCACGAACACAGTGCCGGCCGACCATATAAAATTAATCTGTGGACAGGTGCTTCTACTGCACCTGATTGTGATGGTGTACTGGCCGAGGCACATGCCATTAACCAGCGTTTGCCATTTAACAGCGATCGTGATGTTCGTCAGGAAATCAATAATGGCGAAATTAATTTTATCGATATTCATCTGTCTAGCGTTGCTCAGCTAGCCCAGTTTGGCTTCTTAGGCCATATGGACGTAGCTATTATAGAAATTCTTGGTATTACCGAAGATGGTTTGCTGATTCCTTCGACTGCGGTAGGCAATAATCAAACTTGGCTGGATATTGCAGACAAAGTCATTCTGGAAGTAAACACTGGTTTACCACTACAAATGGAAGGCATGCATGACATCTATCTGGATGATGCTATCCCTCCGCATCGTACTCCGATTAATATTAATCGTGCCGATGACCGCATTGGTATACCTCATCTGAAAGTCGATTTAGACAAAGTTGTTGCGATTGTCGAAGCAAATGCCCCTGATCGTGATAACGTTTTCAGCGAACCCGATGAAAAATCAAAACAAATCGCCGAATACATCGTTGACTTCCTGACTCATGAAATCAAACAGGGTCGAATGCCCAAAGAAATGTTACCTATTCAATCTGGTGTGGGTAATGTCGCCAATGCCGTACTGGCCGGATTATTAACTGGTCCGTTTGAAAACCTGTATGGCTATACCGAAGTATTACAGGACGGCATGCTGGATCTGATTCGTGAAGGTAAAATGTTAACAGCATCTGCAACCGCTATTTCACTATCTGCTAAAGCATTTAAAGATTTTATTGATAATATCGATTTTTATCGCGAACGCATCATCCTGCGCTCTCAAGATATCTCTAATCATCCTGAGCTGATTCGCCGACTTGGTATTATCGGTATGAATTCAATGATTGAGGCCGACATATACGGTAATATCAATTCTACTCATGTTATGGGTACTGGCATGATGAATGGTATTGGCGGTTCTGGTGACTTTGCCCGCAATTGTTATCTGAACTTCTTTGTGACACCATCTACTGCCAAAGATGATAAAATCTCCTGTATCGTACCGATGGTATCCCATGTAGATCATACAGAACACGATACCCAGATTATTGTGACCGAACAAGGTCTGGCCGATTTACGTGGTTTAGCTCCTCGTCAGCGTGCCAAAGTAATGATAGAAAAATGTGCTCATCCAGACTTCCGTGATCAATTACAAGATTATTACGATCGTGCTCTGAAAACAGCTAAAGGCATTCATACGCCACATATATTGACCGAAGCATTAGGCTGGCACCAACAATTCATCGAAACTGGTAGCATGAAACTGCAATCGCAAAGCAAAGAAAATAAAAGCCAAGCAAAAAAAGCAAAAAAAAGCAAAGCACCGTGATTATGAACTGATCCCAAAAGATCACGCATAAGATTATTTTAAACAATAGAAGAGAAAATCAACTATTTCTCTTCTATTTATTTATAATAAATTCATTAATCATTATACCAGTTAGATTCGGACTTGGAGGCTTTATGTCGCGAAAGAGGCAGGTTTATAAAATTCTAAAAGATATGCATATACGGTACTCTGTAGTGGGTCATCCAGCAGCGTTAACGACACAAAAAGCGGATGGTTATATTGCACGCAAAAAGGCAGTGCGTACTAAAACGCTATTTTTAACTAATCGCAACAATACCATTTTTTATTTGTTAGTAATGGATGCTGCTAAATGTATGAATTTTAAGAAATTAGCCAAACTACTTGGGGATAAACGCATACGTTTTGCTTCCGACGATGAGCTAAAGGAGAAAATGCGATTACCTCCCGGCGTAGTCTCTATCTTCGGTTTGCTAAACAACCCTGAAAAAGATATCAGACTCTATCTTGATATAGATCTACTGGAGGAAAAGATCATCACATTTCACCCTAACGATAAGACTAAAACGATTTTTATATCCACGGAAGATATGATCCAGTTTACCATCAACATAGGTTATAACTATGGAGTGATCAATATCCCTTGCTAGCTTTGTAAACTTTTTTAACGCAATGAATGATGGTTCTTAACCATATACTCATTCTCTTTTCCTGCAAAAATTATAAAGTGAATCAGGTGCCCTGTACGGACTGAATTTTATATTGAACAGAACGCAGTTTTTTAAGTTCTTTTATCCTGATACAACAGAAATAAAAATCAATCCTCCCCCCCTCATACTCGCTTCTGCTTGCACGCCACTAAAATAATTTAATTAAATTCAAATTAAAAAGTTGAGCTTGAGTAACAAATAATGGTAAAAAGATCTAACTTCCTATACTCCTGTCAGTACCGAAAATATAAATCGTATCATTAGTATCAAAGTACCTTCCATTTTTAAATATGTAGAACAACATAGCTAAATATCAGCATAATGGTAATATTCTGATCTATCCACATAATAAAATATAAAAAAATTTTTGGATCACTTTGTTCACAGCAGGAATATTTAAAATAGATTAAACTTTTTAACTTACATCAAATACTATAAACTTGATATAATTTATCATACAATTACAATTGTATTGAACTATACCTTTTTTATATACCTTATTTCTCGTCACATCCATTTAATAATGATTAATGTTAAAAAGTACTGCCTAGTAGCAAAAGACCAGTTTATTATCATTGAATAAATACAGAGATAACATAATGCAGAACAAAATCAATTACAAACTATTAACTTTCTTGTTATTGTTAAATCAACCATTTACATATGCAGTCAATCAGAAATTTGCAGATATACCACTGAATTTACAAAATGAATCTACAGTTACTATTTCTTCTGATGCAAAGATTCCGCTCAAACCCAATGTCACATTTTTCATTAATAATACGGGTAGCATGAGTGTGATTAATACAACTACTGGAGCAGGCCCTAAGAGCAAAGACGTTGCGAACGCACTTTATCACATTCGAGATAACTATTGGGAGGATTTCAATTTTAGTGTGAAACCTTTGAACGGTTATGCTAGGAGTTTTTTGGGAGATGGTACTTACTATTCGCAATTTATGGGATTCTCAAGTAGCAGCAGAAACACCCACCAAAATAATGATAATCTTACTCACTTCAATAGTGCCATTTCTACTATAGGTGATAAATATCATAATATGCTTTATACATATGACTATGGCTACTTTCCGGCGCGTTTATTCGCCATCGCCAGAAATACAGTGATGAATCAATTACAATATCGCTGTCAAAAATCATATTTAATCATACTAGCTTCAGCAAATGACAGTCCTAGAAAATGGCGTCTACCAGCAACAGATATCCATTGGAATTTGTGGCCACCAAAAGAAGAATCGCCTGCAAAAGATGGCTATTTTGATGGAGTAATTTATGAAGGACAATTTCAACCAATTCAAAAGAAAGGAATAACTTATCGTCATAGAGATGACGATTATTTGAAGAGTGAGGGTGGATTGCATCTGATGCAGTATTATACTGATACCCTTCGAACCAAAAGTTTTGGCAAATATATTTATGACCAAGATGTTGTTGATGAGAGTGGAACTGCTTGGACTCGTAAAACAAATAGAAGAACAGGTGATAAAGCTAGTCTACCGTGGGATGGCCCCGATCCATTGGCACATTTACCAGGTCATTCGCCAACTTATACCCAGACTGCAACCACATTTACTATTGGTTGGAATATGTTTGAATATTATCCACTATCATCTCCTGTAAATGATCAGCTGAAATTGGCAGCTTCGCCCAGGCCTGATTACGATCCTGCTACCAATCCAAATAGTCGGTATGCTTATTTTCCCAATACTGCTCAAGAGTTGGTGAAAGCCTTTGACGATATAGCTCAAGAAATTAAAAGACTGCAAAAATCTGAAGCTAGGCAAAATGAGGAAGTAGTGGTTACTGGGCCAGCATTAGGAGAAGCTAGGGCTGAAACAAATACCAAATTACAAAACTTATTGGTTAAAAATAGAATTGAAACCGCTAACTGGAGCAGTCAGTTGTGTTTTCACAATCTGAATGAATCAGCTGAAGATTTAAAATCCTGTCATAAACAACCTTCTTTCAACAATCGTCAACTGGTCTTAAATGATGGGCAAAATTCATATTTGTATACAAACACTTTGCAAGGTCTAAATAATCAAACATTTAAAATTCCTAACAATAGAGATTTGAACCAAAATGAATGGCTTGAAGGTTTATTAAATTGGTTTAGTCGTCATTCAAATCAAAACATTAAGCAAGAAAATTTTGTACTTGATTACCGACAAAGAAATGATAAAGCTAACCATGGTTCTACCAGAAATATGGGAGATATCATCAATAATCCTATCGAAACCATTGGCGATAACGAATTTAATAAACAAAAATATCTAATTACCTCTGCCAATGATGGCATGGTATATGTATTCAGAGCGACCAATAACGATAATAATCCTTATGATCTTAAATTTAACTATATGCCTATGGCGATTGAACGTGATAGTACCGATGGTAGTGATCTGGTCAGCCATTATTATAAAGATCTGACTAGTAATAATTATGGAAAAGATCCTGCTCATCCACACAGATATTTGTTGAATGGTGGATTTACTGTTGTTCAAACTCCTGCTTTACCTAACAAACCGAAACAAATTTTTATGGTGTCCAATATGGGCCAGGCAGGCCGTGGTGCTTTTGCCATAAATGTTGGTGGTAAAGATTTAGTGTCAGGTTTACCTATCGCTGCCGAAAATATCAACAACGCAGGCTGGTATAAAGACTTGTTTTTATTCCAAACACCAACTGGTGCTGACAACCATTTTGGCTACACCATTGGCACTCCAAAAATAGCTATTACACGCGTAAACCGTGATCAGAATGCTTCTAATACTAGCTATAATGATCATTTACGTGAAGCAACATTCATCAATAATGGTTTCAACTACCCAGGAATAGATAGTGACAATAACGAATCAGCCTTATATATTTATGATGTACTGGGAGTAGATGTTGGAAATACCACCTTTCAGCGTATTGGCGATGCTAAAGGTACGCTCATTAGAAAACTTACAGCACCTGATGGCAAGGGTGGCTTAGCGACACCAACTATTTATGATATTAACGATGATGGTGTTGCAGATCTGGTTTATGCAGGCGATTATCATGGTAATTTGTATCGCTTTGATATCCGCGATCCCAATCCTGGTAAATGGAAAGTTAAGAAAATTTTTACAGCTACTGGCCCGATCACAGCCCCTCCGGCATTATTTAAACCAGATTATGATGCTAATGATCCACGTATTGATCACAAAGTGATTGTGGTATTTGGCACTGGTAGTGATATTTATCAAAATGATCTGACTAAAAAAGATCAACAAGCTATCTATGGCATCTACGACGATCATGATGATGATAGTAGTACGGTTATCAATAAAGGCCAGTTATTACAACAAACCATGACTTACAGTGCAGACGGCAAATTCGGTCAATTATCGAACAAGCCATTTTCATCCTCACAATTTAAAGGTTGGTATTTTAATCTGCATACTGATGGTGAGCGTGTAGTGACTTCATTTGACCAATTACTAACAACTGGCATAATTATTACCAGAGCATATAATGTTAATGTTAACATTACTAAAGAAACGACTACTCGTGATGACAAACCTATCCACATTGATGGAATACTTGGAGGAGTACCAGTTGTTTCAAATGGCAAGAATGGTAATAAAATATATGATCCGTGTGTAGATTACAAAACAACTGCAGCAACAACTGCTACTGAATCACTTTCTCGTTTGACGCAGTTTGATGCTCGTAACGGTGGTGCACTAGGCTCTAATAGTCCGCGCATCAAACTTAAAAATGAAGATAATTTTTACCACAGTGTACGTATGAGTGGACTAATTGGTCTGAGAATATCAACCGATATTCAATACAATAATTTCAAAGCTGGTGTTTCTGGTAATCAGAAGATACCGGGTTCAGCTCCTACAGCAAAACACTGCTTACATGAATTGCCGCATGGTTCGCTCTCCAATGATCAAGCAATTGATTTTGAAAACATTCCATTATGTGGAATAAATTTCAAACGACTAAGTTGGCAGGAAATAAAAACCGGTTATTTCGATTAAAAACCGAAATTTATAAGGATTTACTATGGTCAGATATCTATCTGACCATAGTTTTATTAATCAACTATGTTTAAATAAATAAAATCAATTAATAAAGGGATTCGCCAACAAAAACAGCAAGCATAATAAGCTGCATTAATAATTACTCTTTAATTTTACTGAAAGGTTATTCGTTTTATAAATATCTGTTTAACGGTAATTATGTTAATCATTCGCGGAATTTAATTATATTATTTACTATTTAGTAAAAAATTCTACTACTCAACATAATTTGTCTCTTATAGTTAAAACTATATCTTAAAAATTTTTTCAGGCTGAGCAATAATAAATAAATATATATATTTTCGTATACGGTATAACTGATAGTTGTTAACACTATGTCTGCGTTAATGCATTAAGGTGATTAACCAACTTGAATCAAAACCGAATACAATTTTATTAATAGCAGTTAACAAATTCAGCCACATCGGCAGCACTATCGGCTAAAATATCTTTAACGGTAAATTTACCTATCATTATTATTTCTCTACACTTTTTCAATTTCCATCTTAAAGGAATCAAGATTATGTTTTCTAAAGAATTGACTATCGAAAAATTTGACCCTGAATTGGCCAAAGCCATAGCACAGGAAGACCAACGCCAACAGGATCATGTTGAGCTGATTGCCTCAGAAAATTATGTCAGCTATGCAGTAATGGAAGCTCAGGGCAGCCAGCTAACCAATAAATATGCCGAAGGCTATCCGGGTAAACGTTATTATGGTGGCTGTGAATATGTTGATATTGTCGAAGAATTGGCCATTAACCGTCTGAAAGAGTTATTTGGTGCTACCTATGTCAATGTACAACCCCATTCTGGATCTCAGGCCAATCAAGCTGTTTATGCCAGCGTACTCAAGCCCGGTGACACCATTTTAGGTATGTCTCTGGCACATGGTGGACACCTTACTCATGGTGCCAGCGTAAATATTTCCGGTCGTTTATATAATGTTATTGCTTACGGGCTGGACGAAAATGAAGTATTGAATTACAACGAAGTAGAAAAACTGGCTCTCGAACACAAGCCGAAAATGATTGTTGCAGGTGCTTCTGCCTACGCTCTAGAAATTGACTGGGCTCGTTTCCGTGCTATCGCGGATAAGGTAGGCGCTTATTTATTTGTAGACATGGCTCATTATGCCGGCTTGGTGGCTGCTAACGAATATCCCAATCCAGTTCCTTATGCCGATTTCGTCACCACCACAACCCATAAAACGCTGCGCGGACCACGCGGAGGTGTCATTCTTTCTCGCAGTGACGAACATGCTAAGGCACTTAATTCTGCCATTTTCCCTTGCCTTCAGGGTGGTCCATTAATGCATGTTATTGCTGCCAAAGCCGTAGCCTTCAAAGAAGCACTACAACCAGAATTTACTCAATATGCTAAACAGGTTAAGGCCAACGCTAAAGTTTTAGCAGAAACCTTGATTGAACGAGGTTTACGCATTGTTTCTGGTAAAACAGAAAGCCATATGTTCCTTGTTGATCTGCGCCCTAAAAAAATTACCGGTAAAACTGCTGAAGCGGTATTGGGGAAAGCCAATATTACCGTCAACAAAAATGCCATACCTAATGATCCTGAAAAACCTTTTGTTACTTCTGGTATTCGGTTGGGTACAGCAGCTATTACTACGCGTGGTTTTAAAGAAAACGATACCCGTGAACTGGCTCATCTGATAGCAGATGCATTTGAAAATGCTGAAAACGAACAGATGATTGCAGAAATTGGAAATAAGGTAAAAAATATTTGCAATCGCTTACCGGTTTATAGCAAATAACATATATCATTAATTAGTTAATGATATTAAATTGCTACTGCTTATAAATATAGCTATACTGAAAACAGATTAGAGTGTTATGAATATGATAGCACTTTAGTCTGTTTTTTGATGGAGTTACGTTTTATTTGGTTTCCTAGGATGCAACTTATTTGGTTTCCTAGTAAGAAACTAAGATTTGATCTTTTAAGCCTGAATGAATATTCAATAAGGTATTAATATATTGTTAAGGTAAATGATGAATTAAACATTGTGTCTGATTCAGTATTTACTCTAATAATAAATATACGAAAGGAAACAAAATGAAGAAAATAGCTTCTGTATTTTTATTAGCAGCTTCTTTATGTATGACAGCCGGTGTAGCGATGGCAAACGCAGAAAATGATGATACTGATATCAATAATTTCACTCAATCCACTGCTCAGAATGGTCAGAATAGCCTTAATAGTCAGAATACTGATCATGTTTATGGTAATTCTTCCAGTGGCGCTGCCTACCATGATTTAAATGAATATCGAGGTGATCACTAATCCGGTCAGAATTCAAAAGCACAGCTTTTAGCTGTGCTTTTTTTTGCAAGACAAGAAACATCTGGTTAG
Organism: uncultured Neisseriaceae bacterium; assembly: GCA_946481965.1. Lineage (GTDB taxonomy): Bacteria > Pseudomonadota > Gammaproteobacteria > Burkholderiales > Neisseriaceae > Snodgrassella. The sequence goes on from CAMLPN010000013.1 coordinate 20,088, forward strand.
TTATAAAAATGAATTACTCGCTGGCTTATCCATTTAATCGGCTATGTTATTCCATAAAATGGATAATTTCTGGCTCAATGACTTCAAGTTTAATGTCAAAATCTGCAAAATATCTGTAAGCTGCAACATTACAAAAATACTGAAAAAATATACTCAGCTGCGCAATTAATTTACATAAATATCTTACTTTCAATCACTTAGCAGTATTAAGATTAAATCTCTAACATACAAGGAGTATATTATGGGCTTTATCTGGACAATTATAGTCGGCTTTATCATTGGTGTTCTTGCCAAATTAATTTATCCGGGCAAAGATAATTTGGGCATTGTGATGACTACTCTGTTAGGTATAGGTGGTTCATTAGTTGCTGGTTATGTTGGACAGTTATTTGGCTGGTATAATGCCGGCGAAAAGGCTGGTTTGATTGCATCAGTAGTATTTGCCTGTCTTATTTTATTCCTGTATGGAAAATTCAAAAACAGACAATATTAATAAAAAAGGTGATGGAAAACCCATCACCTTTTATATAATTCATCTGTACATTGCTTCATTTTAAACAACTATTTAACTGCCTGTACTTTACCAAAACCTCGCTCGCGCAATTGTGCAATAGTGCCATCAATACCCTTTTCTTTGATGGACTGATCAAATTGGGTACGATACACCGTTACCAAACTGGTACCATTCACGCGGAAATTATAAATTTTAAAAACACCGCCAGAAAAATACATCTGATAACCAACAGTATAGCGCTTATTATTAGTACTGACTATTTCGGTAAAAGTTTCCAGCTTGTTATTACCCTGATTCACAACTTTGGGTAAAACTTTCACTTGAGCATTTGAAGCACCCAACAGGGCTGAATGTGCATAAATACGAACAATCATATTTTTAAAAGCTGCTTTGAAATCCTGCTTTTGCTGTGGGGTAAATTGCCTCCATGGCAAGCCCACCGCTAATGCAGAAATTCGTTCATAGTCCAGATATTGATCAGCATAACGTTCAATCTGACTGATTCGCTGCTGCTCATTCAGACTTTTATCTTTAGCGACAGATAACACCATCTGAACATTTTGTTGTAACTGCTGCTGTGCTAATTGTTCCTGAGTAGCTGCATATACCCACACAGAACACAACAACGTCCACACTGCTAAACAACTTTTTAAGTACTTCTGCATCATTCCTCTCCTGTATGGAAATCAAACCAGAGGTTGACAACTATCTCCTCAAAAATAACGTCTGATTTTTCATCTGTAAAACTTCATACTGCTTTGGCCTTCAACCAATTGGCTACACTGGATAATGCAGTTGCTAACTGATCGACATCCTGACCACCGGCTTGAGCCAGATCAGGACGGCCACCGCCTTTACCGCCTACCTGAGTCGCAACAAAGTTAACTAATTCCCCTGCTTTGACTGTTTTACTTAATTCTTTGGATACACCAGCAGTAATGGCTATTTTACCTTCATTCACGGCGGCCAACAAAACAACAATATTATTACCCTTGGCGGTTAATGAGGTAGTGATCTCACGTAAAGCATTACTATCAGCCTCAATCTGACTAACAACTAAACGAACAGTTCCGAGCTGCTGAGCCTGTTGCAGTAAAGTCATACCAGCCTGTTTAGCCAGTTCTCCTTTTGCCTGCAACAGAGATTTTTCCAATTGTTTTGCCTGTGATTGTATAGACTGGATTTTAGGTAATAAATCCTCAACAGTTTGAGCTTTCACTTCAGATACAGCGTCTTTTAATAGCTCTTCTTGTTGTTGCACATAGTGCAAGGAAACCATACCGGTAACTGCCTCAATGCGACGAACACCGGCAGCAATACCACCTTCAGAAATAATTTTAAACAGCCCGATATCTCCGGTGCGTGCAACGTGAGTACCACCACACAATTCAGCAGAGAAGTCACCCATACTCAGCATACGCACCTGATCACCGTATTTCTCACCAAACAGTGCCATCGCACCGGCTGAAATAGCTTCATCAAACGTCATCTGCTGAGCACAAACAGGAACATTAGCTAATATGGCCAGATTAACTCGCCGTTCTACCTCCGCTAATTGAACAGCTGTTAGTGGTTGCGAATGAGAGAAATCAAAGCGGGTGCGTTCCGGTGTGACCAGCGATCCTTTTTGTTCAACATGCGTACCCAATACATCACGCAGAGCACGATGCATCAAATGGGTAGCACTGTGATTACGCATACAGGCATCACGTATTTCATTATCAACCTGAGCAGTAACCGCATCACCCACTTTTACGGTACCAGCCAGCATTTCACCAAACTGGGCAAAGACACTGGCTTTGATTTTTTGGGTATCCAGCACCTGAAAACGGTTTTCACCGGAAAAAATATAGCCGACATCGCCAACCTGCCCGCCGGATTCAGCATAAAATGGGGTGAAATCGATTACTATAGCTCCTGATTCACCGGCACTTAACTGCTGTACCGCTTCACCATCTTTATATAGTGCCAGAACTGTACTTTCACTCTGCCGTACTGTATAGCCATGAAATTCAGTATCTTTACCTTCATAGCTTAGTTGAGTATTAGCTTTAAAATTCTGTGCCGCGCGTGCACGGGCACGCTGTGCGGCCATTTCTCGTTCAAAGCCTTCTTCATCCAGACTAATATTGCGTTCACGTGCAATATCCGCGGTCAGATCGTAAGGGAAACCATAGGTATCATATAATTTAAAAATAACCTCACCAGATAACCGCTCAGCATCTTTTTGCAGTGCATTCTCCAGTAAAGCCATGCCGGTTTCTAGCGTTTGCGCGAAGCGACTTTCTTCCTGCTGCAAAATTTCACTGATCTGTGCCTGTTTTTCAATCAGTTGCGGATAAGCAGCTCCCATTTCCTTAGCCAAATCAGCTACCAGCAGATGGAAAAAAGCCTGTTTACAACCAAGCTTATAACCGTGACGCACGGCACGACGAATAATGCGACGCAGCACATAACCCCGTCCCTCATTGCTTGGTAAAACTCCGTCTGCAATCAGAAATGCACATGAACGGATGTGGTCTGCAATCACTTTCAAACTAGGCATTTGCTGTGTATAAGGCACACCTACTACACGGGCTACAGCATGTAACAGGTTAACAAACAAATCAATTTCATAGTTACTGTGCACATGCTGCAAAACGGCAGAGACACGTTCCAGCCCCATACCGGTATCTACCGATGGACGTGGCAGTTTATTCATCGTACCGTTTTCATCACGGTTATACTGCATAAACACACAGTTCCAGATTTCAATAAAACGGTCACCATCTTCTTCGGCACTACCCGGAGGTCCGCCCCAGATATCTTCGCCATGATCATAAAAAATTTCTGAGCATGGACCACAGGGACCGGTATCCCCCATTTGCCAGAAATTATCTGATGCATAACGTGACCCTTTATTGTCACCGATACGAATGATTTTTTCCGGTGGCAAACCGATTTCATTCAGCCAGATATCATAAGCTTCATCATCTTCAGCATAAACAGTTGCCAGTAATTTTTCTTTTGGCAAATTTAGCCATTGTGGACTGGTCAAAAACTCCCATGCGAAAAGTAACGCATCGCGTTTGAAATAATCACCAAAACTGAAATTACCCAGCATTTCAAAAAAAGTGTGATGGCGAGCTGTGTAGCCGACATTTTCTAAGTCATTGTGCTTACCACCAGCACGCACACACTTTTGTGCAGTTGTGGCACGGTTATAAGGGCGCTTATCAAAACCCAGAAAGACATCTTTAAACTGGTTCATACCGGCATTGGTAAACAACAAGGTTTTATCATCCTGTGGCGGTACCAGTGAAGAAGAAGATACAATCTGATGATTTTTACTTTCAAAAAATTGTAGAAATTTACTTCGTAGTTCTGCTGTTTTCATGTTTGTGTCAGTTTATATGGGCAAATAATCGTTTTCAGGCAGTCTGCATGATCACAGACTGCCTGAAAACATTAACCAGAAACAGGGCTTTATTTGTCACCCATCCAGCTTATCGCCTTTGTTAAAATCATGCGCTTATCTTACCGTAGTTTTTGCCATACGCCTACCTGCAACTATATTTTTCCGTCACATAATGACAATTCCAACAACACAATTACATTATTTCAGTTGAGTTATCCCATATCAACCCGAAATAATGGTACAAAGATAGTAGAATTAAATTCCGCACCAGCAAAATCATGACTGATGCATATTTATTTAAAGGACAAACATGAAAAAAACAGCCCGCCTGAGTTTAGCCGGTTTGATTTTATGTACCTTGGTTGCTTGTGGTGGTTCGCAAGACACTAACACAACCAAGTCAGCCTCTGCTGCAAAAGCGATACAACCAGAAAAGCTGAGCGATACCAAAGTATTAAAAATATACAATTGGTCTGATTATGTTGATCCCAAAACCATCAGCGAATTTGAAAAAAAATACAGCGTTCAGATTACTTACAATTACTATGACAGCGATGAAACACTGGAAAGTAAAGTACTTACCGGACAGTCTGGCTATGATATTGTTGGACCATCTAATTCCTTTTTGGCACGGCAGATAAAAGCCGGAGCCTACCAACCACTTAATAAAGAGTTATTACCAAATTGGAAATACATCAACCCAAAATTGCTGCAATTATTACAAGATGTTGATCCAGATAATCAGTATGCCATTCCAAACTATTGGGGAATGAATACCATTGCTATTAATCGTGACAAAGTCAAGGCAGCATTAGGTGACACGCCGATACCTAAAAATGAGTGGGATCTAGTATTTAATCCAGATTATACCGATAAGCTCAAAAGCTGTGGTATTAGTTACATGGATAGCCCGGTAGAAATGATGCCTTTGGCTTTGCATTACATCGGCAAAGACCCAAACAGTCAGAGTAAAAATGACATTGATCTGGCTGCCAACGTACTTAAAATTAACCACAATAATGTATTGCGTTATTCATCCTCCGGCTACATCGACGATCTAGCTAGAGGTGACGTATGTGTAGTTATCGGCTTTGGTGGCGATTTGAATATTGCCAAACGTCGACGGCAGGAAGCAACCGGCAAAGATGATATCGATGTGTTAGTACCATCCGAAGGTGTTTCTCTCTGGATAGACACCTTAACCATTCCAAAAGATGCTAGCAATATTAAAAATGCTTATCGATATTTAAACTGGTTACTGGAACCTAATATTGCAGCCAGAAATGCCAACTTTGTAACATTTGCCCCCGCTAGTTTACCTGCTAAGGAACTGATGAAAAAAGAATATCAGCAAAATAGCAGCATTTTCCCGACCGAAGAGTTATTGGCAAAAAGTTTTCTTGTCTTACCGGCTAAAAGTGAAACCTTAAAATACGAATTACGCTTGTGGCAAAATCTTAAAGCAGGTAAATAATCATTTTCTGAAATCCATACCCTTCACTGCCGTGAAGGGTTTTTCCATCTTTGCTTTGTAATCATCCTGTCAAAATCACTGACTTAGCTGCAAAGCTTGGGAAACTGTTGCCACGCTTTAGAAATTACCATTCCATTATCATAAAGATTAATAATACTATGATTAGGACCAGCTTTCACAATATCTATCTGCAATCCTTCCAGCTTAGTAAACGGGTTAACCAGCGCTAAAGTCTGACTACCATTAGTATAAACCGTTACTTTATAAAATTCAGATGGAAGCTTAAAACGTGATTGCATATTGCTGTGCAGACAATTCCCGATTTCAGTCACTGATTTGTCAACTGATAAAGTCACTAACGGAGCAGAATTGCGTTCAGGCATCAGCACAGGGGCATCTATTTTCTTGGTAATGCATTGGCCTTTAACATCCTGATTTTCGAGAACATTAGCTCCAGCCACTTCACAATTTTGCTGAGGTGCAGTAAGGTCCTTACATCCTGCTAAAAGACATAGACAAAAACCAGACCAAAATAATATTTTTTTCCACTGCATTATTAAATTTCCATTTTAAATTTATTTTTTATAAATAGTGTTATCGCCAGCGCACATCACTCAACAAATCAAGTCTATTAAGCAATGTATTCTTAATTTATTTTTTGCGTACATCAAGTATGGCTATCCCATATTGATACCGCTAAATACACCACACAATACACAAACCAAACCAGCTATAATATCAATCCAACTTTTCGTTACAACAATTCTGTCATGATTTATCCTGAGACAAACAGCATTAAAACCATCACTCTGGCATTAACTGGTGCGTCAGGTATGCCTTATGCTAGACGATTACTATCGTGTCTGATTCAGGCGAAAATCAAAGTTTGGTTACTTTACTCTCAAGCTGCTCAAATTGTTGCAAAGCAAGAACTAAACTGGCTTCTTCCAGCAAACACCAAACAATGTACCGCAACTTTATGTGAAGAATTCTCCATTGATGAGAGCATGCTAACTGTGTTTGGTCGGGATGAATGGTTTGCTCCGCCTGCTTCCGGTTCAAATCCAGCAGATGCTATGATTATCTGTCCAGCCAGTATGGGTTGTATTGCCGCTATCGCCAATGGTACATCTGACCATCTGCTGGAACGAGCTGCCGATGTCTGCATTAAAGAAAATCGTCAACTTATTGTCGTGCCACGCGAAAGCCCGTTTTCAGCCATACATCTGGAAAATATGCTTAAACTAGCCCGATTAGGTGTTTGTATTTTACCACCATCGCCTGGCTTCTATCTTCAACCAACCAGCATGGCCGATCTGATTGATTTCGTTGTGGCCAGAATCCTTGACCAATTACATATTCCCCATCAGCTCTGCCAACGCTGGGGCGATAAGCCAGCTATTTAATATAGGCAAACTAACCAATTGCAATAGCACAGTAGTGAAATTACTACAAATATACTGCTTGACAAGCATTCATATAGTCATGTATGGTAATAAACATGAAAACTAATACCCACTTCTTTTTTGCTTATTATTGGTATCACACTTCGGTGCGGTACCTGTTTGCGTTTATTTAAATTAAATTTAGTCAAGCAAAAAAGGTAAACCGCCCGGAGCAACCGAGGCGGTTTTTTAGTGCCTAAACTGCCTCACGATAATAAAGAAAGACATAGATATGAAAACAAATCTAAGTGAGAAAAAAATGACTGCCATACGCAACAAGCACCAGCAGCACCAAGACATCGCGCCAGTACAGCAATTACAACGCTGGTCTATGATTGTAGACGGTAATCAGCATCATCAGCTTTCGTACTTGTCTCCATCTGAGTGTACGCATGAATTCATGCTTAGTGAAGCACTAATTCCACAATTACGTTTAATGGCTATACTAATTGCTGCACAAAGACTAAATGATCAACAACCTACCCCAGCCATCATCAGCGATGAAGCTGATTGGTTTGCTGCACGCATATTGGTAATGGGAATAAGGGTTTTTCATTTAGATATCACCCTAATTCCCATGTTAAAAACAGCCAATCTGCGCGCTCGAAAATTTGCTCAACAACACCAACTCGCTTTTACACCCGCACAGATGCGCATGAGCCTGCATGCCGGACGACCGGAACGCTTGCTGATTGTGGAAACATCTACGCTAATTAAGTCAGATCTTGGCATAATTCAAAATAGTCTAAACTTCGCTAAATCTGCTTGTTTATCAGAAAGTGAAATAATCAAACTAACCGCAAATAATACTTAACTATTGTTTGGTATATAAATTTTAGATTGGCGTTCTAAACATCTGGCTAAATTCATTCAATAAGAGCTTCTAAAAGAACCGCACTTAAGCTGTTATTATAGAAGCTCTTGGTTTATGCATAAAATTTTCATCGATAGACACAGCTAACTATTTTTATTAAAACTATTATTTTTTTTATCTATTTACAGCAGATTTCTCAGACGATAATCCACCTGATCCAACTAAAACCAACTTACGTTATAAATTTTGAAACACCCTTGTGTAAAATACCCGATCTATCAAAAGCTCGATTTTGTCCATAGCCATATCTCGTTTACTAATGTGCAAAAAAACTAAATGGATGTTTTGGCAAGATTGAACTGATATTTATCAGTTCATAAAGATTAGACTCATAAAATACAAAAAATGATTATTTCATAAAATTTTTTATCCCTTAAAGTAAGCACTAACAAATCATTTATGATTGACTGAACAAGTGAATATACTAGAGCTACTAAATCTTCTCTAAAATAAATAGAGTTGATCTAAAAAATCTTATCAAAAGTTGCTGGAGCAAAAGAGATAGTTTTGCCATCATATAGATTAAATTTTGCCAGCCTTGCAGCACAATAAACTTACTTAATCTTCATCAATTCCGAATACATCGTTTCGATTTTCCAAACAGCTATAGTGAATGTACTTAACTAATGAAAAAAGATTAGCCTGATTCTCGGCACTACCCTGTACCAGCTTAATATCGCTTCTTTAAGTTCAATATCGAGCCTAAATTGCATCTAACCCTAAAACCAAATGGATCATACTTACGGTCTACCCATATTGATTCAATCGACATTTATCGGACAAGGTTATTGAGTGGTCACATCACGCAACTTTTTTCATCACTCATCTATTTATTTACCTTTATCCCATATTCAAAATAGTTCGTAGATGTGTGATTTTTCATAAACTAGATTAGTTAATGAATCTATTTCATCCTGTAACATTTGGTCTGATTTTGCCAAATTTTTATCTGTATTTTTATTTTAGCGGCGATTTATATGCCTTATTTACCCTTCCACCTCTGTTACGATTAATTCTGTAATATGCCAGTGCGTCATTTAACTGTCTGGCATTCATTCGTGTACCTGGGTGTTTGCGACGATCAATTTTTTCCCTGCTCTGTTTCACCAACTATCAACGGATAATCTATGGGCACAAACATATCTCTAATGTAAGACAGCGCATAGGTGTGTCGACTCTACCACACGATGGGCAACTGAACTTAGTAATCAACCTATTCTCATTGATGAAGCCCACACCACACGTGACTTAAACTTTAACGCACAAAATATCTCAGCCAATCAAATATATAATAGTTTTCTAGCTGCCTTAATAGCATTTGCTGAAATAATAAGCATTGAGTATTTCATTAGCATTATCCATAATTTCTAAATCAAAACCTTCAATCAATTGTTAACTGATATTTTTGCTAAGCAGAAGGCAACTACTTATACAGGCAAATAAAATCAATTTATCATTATTTATATTTTCATTGTGCAAGCTTTATTTGTATCAGATTACAGTTATTACCATTTATTTTATGACGCATATTCCCATCTCAGATTGCATTCGCATATTGAGCCACTTAGTCACCTGCAAATTCAACAACATTGACGCTATCCAAGATTATAATTGCCAGTATAGTTAAAATTAATTGTATAATTGACCCGTATTTTCTATCTTTTCACCTTTTTTCAAATTACCCACACTTCCTCCAAACTCTATTCTTAGACTTTATGAACAACTTAAACCAAGCATTGGCAGATTTAGGTATAGTCGGCATTCAGGAAATATTGCGAAATCCAACCCTGGAACAGCTTTATCAGGCGGAATTAGATCCGGCTAATGAAGGATTCGAAAAAGGGATCTTAACCAAATCTGGCGCAGTAGCCGTCAAAACTGGTATTTTTACCGGTCGTTCACCTAAAGACAGATATATTGTCGAAGATGATATCAGCAGAGACACCATCTGGTGGGATGGTAAGGTTAACCAACCTACTACCCCGGAAATATTCAACGACCTGAAACAAAAGGTTGTTAAGCATCTTTCCAATAAAAAATTATATGTAGTAGATGCTTATTGTGGCACCAATAAAGATACCAGATTAAAAGTTCGCTTTATCATGGAGGTGGCATGGCAAGCACATTTTGTGACCAATATGTTCATTCGTCCAACTGGCCATGAATTAGAAAATTTTGGTGAACCTGATTTCACTGTCATCAATGCTTCTAAATTTACCAATCCCGATTGGCGACAACAGAAACTTAATTCTGAAAATTTTGTCGTTTTCAACTTAACAGACAGAATTCAAATTATCGGTGGCACCTGGTATGGTGGCGAGATGAAAAAGGGTATGTTTTCCATGATGAACTACTACCTGCCACTTAAAAATATGCCATCAATGCATTGTTCAGCGAACGTCGGTGAAGATGGTGACGTCGCTATTTATTTTGGTCTTTCTGGTACTGGTAAAACCACTTTATCTGCTGACCCAAAACGTTATTTGATTGGCGACGACGAACACGGCTGGGACGATAACGGAATCTTTAATTTTGAGGGTGGTTGCTATGCCAAAGTAATTGACCTTTCTGAAGAAAAAGAACCGGATATCTGGAAAGCAATTCGGCGGGATGCTTTACTGGAAAACGTGGTTGTCAACGAAGAAGGAGAAATTGACTTCGAGGATAAGTCAATTACTGAAAACACTCGTGTTTCTTATCCGATTTATCACATTAATAAAATTGTACTGCCTTCCAAAGCGGGGCATGCGAAAAAAATCATTTATCTATCTGCTGATGCATTCGGTGTATTACCGCCGGTGTCACTACTAGACGATAATCAGGCGCAATACTATTTCCTCTGTGGCTATACCTCTAAGTTAGCCGGAACAGAACGAGGTATAACAGAACCGCAACCCTCATTCTCTCCTGCATTTGGTGAAGCGTTTTTAACCTTGCATCCGACCATTTATTCTCGAAACCTGGTTAACAAGATGAAAAAACATCATACCAAAGCCTATTTGGTAAACACTGGCTGGAATGGTACCGGCAAACGGATTTCGCTGAAAGATACCCGCGCTATCATCGACGCTATTATTAATGGGTCAATCGAAAATGCACCCGTCGATAAAATTCCTTACCTTAACTTAACCTTCCCTAAACACCTGCCGGAAGTAGCAGATATTTTGGACCCGAGGACTACTTATACTGATGCGCAGGAATGGGAACGAAAAGCCAAAGATCTTGCTTCAAAATACATAAAATATTTTGAGCAGTTTACGGATACTGAAGAAGGAAAAAAACTGGTTGCTTCAGGACCACAATTATAAAAAAACAAAAACTTCTAATTTCGATTAGAAGTTTTTTTTATTCAGGATTACCGCAAGGAAAAGCGCAGAATTTTCTGCCTAAGTTAATTTCTCTATTCATTCTTTTAAAATCTATTTTTTTGATAATATTAAAATATTTCTGGGATCAATTTTTATTTTTACGGAATTCAAAAAATTATTTCAAATAATAGATAAATAATCATTGTTTGGAAACCTAGGATTTAAAATCGTATTACTTAACATTGATTTATAATTTGACCTTTAATAGGTACGGTCACATTTTCTTTTTCGTATACTTATAGACTACACACTTTTATCATTCAACTTTCTAAGCGCGAACACAATTATTATTAGAATTGTTTTTAAATTTTATAATCAAGTGGATATTTTACTATAAACTTTAATGAAATGATTGTAGATTGCCTATTTTTCATTCCTGCATAAATAATAATTCAAACGTTTTCAATAATTAATACATCGCTTAAATACTCTAAATTTTTATTGTTTAAATCAAACTTAAATAGTGTAAACAATAAAATCATTTCCTCACTTCATTGCACAAAAAATGACTGATTTTCTAAATATAGAAATCAGTCATTTTTAATATTGGCCATTACATAATTGTATTATATACTTTTTTACTTGATTACTTCACCAAAACTGAATTAAATCATAATGGTAAAAATTTTGTTGGGTCTTGAGGTTGTCCATTTTGACGCAATTCAAAGTGCAATTGTGTCCGTTTGGCATCGGTATTACCCATAGTAGCAATCTGCTGCCCTCGTTTAATTTGCTGCCCTACCTTAACCATTATTTTTTGATTATTACCATAGGCAGTTAAATACACCTGATTGTGCTGAATAATAATCAAATTACCATAGCCGCGTAAGCCATTACCGGCATAAACAACTTTACCAGCTGCTGCTGCTACAACTGGTTGCCCCATACTACCACCAAAATCAATACCTTTACTGCCACCGCCAAAACCTTGCAGAATAGAACCCGCAGTTGGCCGTACCCAATCAATACCACTGCTATTTTTCACAGTTCCAGTAGTAGTTGGTTTTGTTGTTGTAGTTGTCACCGTTGTGGTAGTGGTCGTTTTGGGTGGAGTAACAGTAGTTGTAGCAGTATCATTAGTACCAACGTAACCGGTAGGTTTTACGCGTAACACTTGTCCCAGTTTAATATTATCATCGACAAGATTATTCCAGCTGCGTAGATTATCCTGCGTAATCTGATAACGTTTGGAAATGTTATAGATAGTATCACCTCGTTGGACAGTATGATTAGTAGCATTAATATCAACAGGTGAATAATTTGGTACATAGCCAGTTGAAACAGGAGCCGATACTGTGGTACCACCATCTACATTAGTAGATGGTGGTGGAGTATAAGGAGCTGAGCCATATGGATTATCTGCATTAGTAGCAGCAGGAGTATCTGTATTGCCACCCGTTTCTATAGGTGCTGCCGGCTGTTTCAGACCAGTACAGGCAGCAAGTGTCAATATCAGCACACACCAGCCAGAACGAATTGCGGTTTTTTTCAACATAATGGTTCACCTTAAATTATTTCGATATTTTAGATGGGTGCCAACGCTGAAGCGACGGCAACAGCCAATTTAGAACGTATCATAAACAAAGCTAAACATTATGTACAATACAATAAAACATAAATAGCACTGACACCAGTGTAAAATTACATTTATTTTATTGTTTTTTATTCATAATTACCCAGTCATATAAAGCTTTCTTACTGTCACCAGATATTTGTGCTGCCAGTGATGCGGCCTGTTTAGTAGATAACTCTTGTGCCAAGATCCGCATGATACGCATTGATTCTATACTTAATTCTGTTTGTTTTTCTTTTACGGCTGGATGTAAAACCAGTACCATCTCACCACGACTCTGATTTGCATCATTCTGGACAATTGACTGAACTTCAGCAACACTAGCACTTATATAAGTTTCATGAGCTTTACTAATCTCCCGTGCCAGCATCAATTGTCGTTGTGGATACAGCGCCTTCATCTGCGTCAGTGTTGCTGCTATACGATGCGGTGTTTCAAACATTATCACAGGGAATTCGCTATCCAACCATTGTCGCAAACGTTGTTCGCGCTCACCTTTTTTAGCTGGCAAAAAACCAGCAAAATAAAAATCAGACTCAGTCACCCCAGCCACACTCAGTGCAGCCATGACTGCACTTGGTCCAGCTACAGGCAAAACTTTGTATCCAGCTTCTCGCACGCGTACTGCCAATCGTGCACCAGGATCGCACACTGCTGGTGTTCCAGCATCAGAAACCTGTGCTACCACTTCTCCGGCTGCCAAGGCAGTAATCACTCGTTCAGCCATACTTTGCTCATTTTGTTCTCGGACACTGATTAATCGGGCACTTAAACCGTATGCACGCAATAACTGCTGGGTGACACGCGTATCTTCAGCACAAATCAAATCTGCTTTTGCTAATACAGCCAAAGCATGAATGCTTAAATCGGTCAAGTTACCAATCGGGGTAGCCACGACATAAAGAGTTTGCGGTACAATGTTGGCAACAGCTTTCTGGTAATGAATTTGCATTAAGGTCTATCCGTATTCAGTTCTGGTCAGTAATTTGCAACAACAGTCTGTATCACTGATCAAAATATTTAAGGTAGATACTATAACACGATGTTAGTCATCGAAAGAGTGATACACCCTTACTATACACAGGCAAATATAATTTGTTTTCGATTTCAAATATCTTTGAGATAATTTTCTGGTTGAGCAGATAAAAAAACGCTTATCATATGCTGTCTATTCCGCATTCACCTACCAAGCTGCTATCATTAAGGCTTATTCAGCAAAATTACGAATATCATAAAAAGTACATGGACTATTTTTAGATAACATTGTTTTCAATATGACAGAATATCCTGCTATCCGGCAACACTTCTCCGACAGCGCGCAGCTACTTAATGAATGCGCTGATTTACTGGCTGAACCACTTGAACATGCCGCTCAAGGCATACTTATGGCACTGATGAGTGATGGTAAACTCATGATTGCCGGTAATGGTATTTATGCATCTATGGCCAATGTTATGGCAGCGTATTTAGTGACCAGATTACAACAAGACAGAATGGCATTGGCAGCATTATCCTTATGCAATAATCCAGCAGTTCTTAGTTCTCTTACCAACAGCCTCTCGGATGATTTATTCGCTCGTCAGATTCATGCTCTGGGCAAGCAGCATGATATGCTTTGTGTGATTTCTACCGACGGTCAATGCACCAACTTATGTCAGGCAATTAAAACCGCTCATGAGCGAGATATGCCTGTTTTGGCTATCACTGGAGGCAGCGGTGGAGAAATCGCGGCATTATTACGTGATGATGATTTCTGGCTCAATATTCCTGGCGATGATGCCCTGCGTGTTCTGGAAGCACAACAAGTGACTATCCATGCATTGTGTGCCCATATAGACCAGTTATTATTAGGCGGTTTATAACCATTAGCATATATACAAGAATAAATTAAATACATGAAAAAATATTTATCTACCCTTCTCATTATTCTATGTATGACCGTGACTTTGACTGGTTGTCCGTCATTCCCAAGTAGGGGAGGCACCGCAGACACACTTGATCGTCGTAGCACTGGAGCCCAATTAGATGACAAAGTGATGGAAGTCAAAATTCATGATGAGGCTATGAATTATTTGAACAACCATAGTTCAGATAAACAATTTGAACCAACAATATTCGTAATCAGTTACAACCGTCAAATACTTCTATTAGGCCTTGTCGCCAGTGAAAGCGATAAAAATATGGTTGAACGAGTTGCTCGCGCCCAGCCAGCAGCGCAAAATGTTTATAATTATGTTGATATATCCAGTAAGAACAATACATCTAGACCAAGAATTTATAGTTATAATATTTTGGTAAATGTCAGAGGTGTATCACCAACCTACACTAAAGTAGTTTCTTATGGGCGCATCGCCTATGTAATGGGCATTCTTACGCCAGAAGAACAGCAATCGGCAACCAATAAAATCGGCGCGGTGGATAGTGTGGGAAAAGTCATTCCCTTATATCAGACCTTTAATCCAGTATCCGCCAATAAAGGCACTAACAGTCCTAATTCTTAAATAAAAAAGCTGCAATCAGAATATCATTACTTCTGTTCGTAGTAAGCTATTGCTGGGTTTATCGAAATCCAATCTGAATTTGCATATAATGGACAACTATTCGTAAATACTTCCTTTGAGGAAAAAACTTATAATGAGCAAGAAATCAGTTGCACCAAGCAGTAAAAACAAAAAACGCTCAGGAAAAACCGTTCTGAGTACCTACATCAATTATGGCAGCGTATTTAGTGATCAGATTACAATAAGGTAGAATGGCACTGGCAATATTATCGTGGTGCAATAATCCAGCAGTTCTTAGTTCTCTTACCAACACCCTTGGATGGTTTGTTCACTCATCAGCTTCCTGCTCTGGGCCAAAAGCATGATATGCTTTGTGTGATTTCTACCGACGGTCAATGCACCAACTTATGTCAGGCAATTAAAACCGCTCATGAGCGAGATATGCCTGTTTTGGCTATCACTGGAGGCAGCGGTGGAGAAATCGCGGCATTATTACGTGATGATGATTTCTGGCTCAATATTCCTGGCGATGATGCCCTGCGTGTTCTGGAAGCACAACAAGTGACTATCCATGCATTATGCGCCCAGATAGACCAGTTATTATTAGGCGGTTTATAACCATTAGCATATATACAACAATAGGTTAAACACATGAAAAAATATTTATCTACCCTTCTCATTGCTCTATGTATCACCGTGACTTTGACCGGTTGTCCCGCATTCCTAATTGGTGGAGGCACGGTAGCCACACTCGCCGTGACAGATCGTCGTAGCACTGGAGCCCAAACAGATGACAAAGTGATGGAGGTCAAAATTCTTGATGGGGCTATGAATTATTTGAACAACCATAGTTCAGATAAACAATTTAAACCAACACTATCCGTAATCAGTTACAACCGTCAAATACTTCTATTAGGTCTAGTCGCCAGTGAAAGCGATAAAAATCTGGTTGAACGGGTTGCACGCGCCCAGCCGGCCGCACAAAAAGTTTATAACTATGTTGATGTATCCAGTCAGAACCGAACATTAAGCCATGTAAAAGACGACTCTTGGATTACATCAAAAATTCGTACTAATTTATTAAATGTCAAAGGTGTATCACCAACTCACATTAAAGTAGTTACTTATAATGGCATAACCTATGTAATGGGTATTCTCACGCCAGATGAACAACAATCGGCAACCAATACCATCAGTACTACAGCAGGAGTGCAAAAAGTCATTACCTTATATCAGACCTTTAATCCAGTACCCGCTAATAAAGGCACCAACAGTACTAATTCTTAAATAAAAAAACTGCGATCAGAATATCATTGTTTCTGTTCGCAGTAACTTATTGCTGGATTTACCCAAATCCAATTTGAATTTGCATATAATGTATAACTATTCGTAATTACTTCCTTTAAGGAAATACCTATAATGAGCAATAAACCAGTTGCACCAAGCAGTAAAAACAAAAAACGCTCGGGCAAAACCGGTCTGAGCACCTTCACCAAAGTAATATTAACCCTATTATTGATATTGGCTCTTTGTGTTGCCGGTTTTATATTCCATGCATGGCGAGTTATAAATAAACCTATTGAAAAAGAAACCACCACACAGGCAGCCAGCATTGAGGTTTTAACACCTACAGGCGCACCAATAAATCCCAATGCACCTACAACCTACGTACCCAATCCACCAGTGGCGGTGGCGGCCTCAGATCAGATAATAGCTGTTTCTGCTAGCGATACAGTACAAATAGCTACCACACCGGATAAGCCTGCAGCCAAACCACAGGCAACACCAGATGATCCAGATATGACACCTATCTTACCCACCAATGTGCCGACTGCCACCGTTAAAACCAAGAATTCAGACAATCTAGCCACAAAGAAACCTAAACGCACAAACACCACATCTAATAAGCAACTAGATCATCTGTTTTAAACTTTTTAATTAAATAAGCCCATCCTAAGATGGGCTTATTTAATTAAAATGAGCATCCTAAAATACAAGACTTAACTAACAAACATACTAATTATATCCTGTTGAAGATCAAGTTTTTTTTGCTGGTAAATATATTACTATGATTTTAGAAAAAAAGTTTTACTATCTAGTTTGAAACGATCACAACTTTATAAATCATCTCAAGAGCCAAAATTCCTACCTTTATAAAATGTTAAATTTTCTAGGCAAATTTTCCATTGTCATATCATTTATTCAAGCTTAAATTTATGCTGATCAAGTTTCAAAACAACAGATTATTTAAGAAGTACACAAATATCATTGCTACCATTTTATCAAATAGTGCCAATAAAACTGTCACTAGCAATAGACAAAATAGACAGAAAATTTGTTTACTACAAAACGAATTATAAAATTTAAATTATTTCTAGTTTGAAACCTGTAACAGGTCATACAGTAATTAAAGATCAATAAAATTCGTCAGATATCCATGATGCAGCGTTAGATAATACAGCTAACCGTACAGTCCATTAAAATTATTCAGCTGCAAACCAGCAATAAACTAAGCCTTTAACTCATTAAAATCAGCTTAGATGAATCAGTGGTACAAATCGACAAAATACTTAATTTTGCTGGTAGGGATTCTTCACAGCTGCCATCAACTCATTCAAATAATTACGCAACTGCGTTTCCTGACATCCCATCAGTAAACCATCTTCAAACGCTTCCTGTGCCAATTCATAAATTTCCTGCATATTTTGCTGCATAACTTTAATTTTTTCAGTACAGGAAACCACATTACCTTCGTCATCTCGCCAAACAGGCATTTTAGGCATCGATTTCATCAACGTTTCACTCTTCGCGCAGTCACAAAAGCACGGGCCCAGTAGCCCTGTTCGATACTGGTAATCTCAATATTTTTACCGGTTCGGGGTGCGTGAATCATTTTACCATTACCGATATACATACCAACATGAGAAATACCGCCACCTTGAGGATTGAAAAACACCAGATCGCCCGGTTGCATATTACTTCGACTGACCGCTTCACCTACTGTCGCCATCTGACGTGAATTACGAGGCAACGTGATACCCATACTTTGCCGAAAAATATATTGCATAAAACCGCTACAATCTAGACCTTTAGTAGGCGAATTACCACCGAAGTGATAGGCAACACCCAAAAGTCCCATAGCATTCATGATTAAATCACTAGCATCATTACCGGTACGAACCATTGGCTTATTGGTATGCTCCCGAATCAACCGATCTAGACCTTCAGTATCCATTCCTTCTGGTGCTGCCATTACCGGAATACTACAAATAAAATTGGCACATAAACATGCTGTGGCCAACTTCATTATTTTTTTCATCCATTTCATTCAATAGAATTCCATTTTTTTTTGACCATTATGCTTTTAGCAGCAGCAAACGATCGTAATTTCCTTATCTTTAGCACACTAATGAACTTTAATCATAAAGAGTGCTTCTTCTTAATTCATCAACTAATCGAATTTAATTGCAGAGTACATGTGCCGCACCCATATTTACTTCAATTAGAAAAAAACCATCCACACAAAACTATCGTTACTAGCCAACAATTTTGAAAAACTTCCGATACTTTAGTCTCGCGTCACTGAAACTGTTTGCACTTAGTGTAGACCTGCTTCAATTTTTCTAAAGCAAATATCATCTACAACAAAATCAGCGAATTTCTAAACCGAGCATGAGAATTTGCTTAGCACTAAACTTCCTATTTTAAACTACATTGTCGTCATGATCGAATCTGAAAACATAAAAATCCAGTCGACAAAACAACAAAAATCAAATTTAAATGGTAAGAAAATCTATCTTTTAACCATTTACATAACGCTTCATGTAGTAAAAAGATTATAATTTACAATAAATAACAACCACCAACATTTAAAACAATGAAATTATTATCCAAACATAATCAAATCAACAAAAATATAAATTCACCATAATTTACTTTTGCTAATCTTAAATTATATCAGTGCGCAGAAAACTTTCTCAAATGACCAGAATATTAACCATCAAATAGCCACATATTAGTTATATACTGGATAAGCAATTCTGTGCACAAAGTTTACTATCGAATAGTAATAAACCTTGACCAAAGTGTAGATTAAGCCATTTTGATATAGCCAATTTCACATTTAAAAATCATTTCTGCTGGAATCTGATTGCAAAACTCAATAATTAGACTTTTACATACTTATTTTTTTATGATTAAGATCTAAAAATTTTATATTATACTAACCATAAACTTATAAAAATTATGAAGTTTTAACAGCATAAATTCTTTAGCAGTGTTCGAAATAATGCATTAATCTTTTCCCAATTTGTTTGGGAGCTTTTATAAAAGAATATAAAATAATATTTGTACAACTATATCTGATTTTTCATAGACATCGTTTAATTTTTCTTTATAATAAATTTTTTTGTACTCAAGCCATATGCGCCCAATTATCAACTGGACAGAACAAAATCAAACCATGCAAGCCGAATGGGGAGGGGATGATCGCCATCCTGTTCCAGATCATATCGAAGTCATAAACCAGATTAGTGCTGACCAAGCATTGCGACAATTTTATCAAAATACTTCACTATTATGGCGCGGTGACTATCATCAGGGTAAACAGCTATTGGCAGCCATAAAAAAACGCGTTCATAGCAAAGCTAAATTGCATAAAGATTTTCATAAGCACCGCCTCCAGCAAGCCCAACATAGTCGATTATTTCAACGCCTGTTGATTGAAGTCCTGCCTGATGGACATATCAGTAACTCGCGTGCCCCCAACGTCAATATGGCGCTAAAAGATGTTTTCGGCTTAGCCAACAAGCAACCATTACTTATACCTTTGCATCTGCTACAGGGCTATCTCAGTGCACATGAATGGCATAAAACCGGCGTAATCATTCCTGCATTAAACCAGCAAAAAATACATGTTCCTTATGGCGTATTTTCCCCGGTTCGTGGTGAATATTTACAGCTAGTAGAACAGACTCCCTTACCGGCTTCATGCCAGCTTGCCTGGGATATCGGTACTGGTAGTGGCGTACTGGCAGCTATTTTAGCCCAACGTGGTGTACCGCATATTATCGCTACTGACAACAATCCTCGTGCCATTTGCTGTGCACAGAACAATATTGAGCGTTTGGGTCTTAAAAAGCAGATCCAAATACAGCAAACCAATCTTTTTCCTGATGGTCATGCTGATCTGATTATCTGCAATCCGCCATGGCTACCTGCCAAACCCAGCAGCAGCATCGAAACCGCTCTTTACGATCCTGATCATCAGATGTTAAAAAACTTTCTCAACAACGCCAAGAACCACCTCAATCCGCACGGACAAATATGGCTGATCATGTCGAATATTGCCGAACATTTAGGCTTACGTTCACCACAGGCACTTATCCAATGGATAGAAGCTGCAGGATTAGCGCTGGTACGTAAAAATGATATTCAGCCACAACATCCTAAAGCACAGCAACAACATAACCCTCTAGCGTACGCTCGCAATCAGGAAATTACCTTCTTATGGCAATTAACCGACCATAGCAAATAAACAACTTTAATACCTCATTTAGATTTTTTCTTAATGTGGACAGTTGATATTCATTAGCATGATTTATCGTTTAACAGCTATTTTATGATTTAAACACCTAAAACCATATTCATGATTTTCAGCAAGATTAACCGCTATCATGATTGCTCTTAATATCAAAGACTAACCAAAAAGCTTGCATTTAATAACCCTTTAGTTTACGTTATCCATAATCACATAGTTAATTTTTGGGGTTGAAGGATGGATAAAACATCTTCTCATATAGAAGAACTGGAAGCATTATTTGAACTATTAGAAAAAGGGGCTATCTCTAAAGACGAATATGAGGCGCAAAAAAAAATCTTACTGTCATCGCATATCAAACAAGAACAAATTGAAACTGAAAATGCTGCGTCCGAGCAAATAGATTTAGCAGAAAAAATCGACGATGAACCAACCCCATACCATCATCTGCCATCTGAACAAAACCGTCAGATTATCATAGCGAAAAGAGTACAACCAGCATTGCAGCAAAATGATAAATCAAACAGCAATTCTGTCAAAATCATATTAATCATTGTTGTCGGTCTTATCATATTGGCGGCTATGTACTTTGTATTTATTTCAGGTAGTCAATCCGCATCACAGCAGGAACAAGCAACAACAGCATCTGCAGCCAGCATGGCCAGCAGCGTTATCACTACTCAGCCACAACAAGCAAGTAGCCCTGCCAGTGAAACCGCAACAGTTGAAGAAGATAACGATGTTACTGGACTGGAACTAAACAAACGAACCCCGGCAGAATTAATCACATTATTAACCAAATACCAGCAGGAACGGATCAAAGCGGAAGCTAAACTGCGTAAAGTATGGACAAATCTTGATGCAGATTTTAAAAGTAGTATCTTTGATGAACAAAAAAAATGGGACAGTACCGCATTGTTAGAAACTTGTTCATTAACTGGCTATAAAACCGTTGAAGCACAGCAAGTGGCTAATCTTTACTGTGAATCCAATGTCTTAGATAATCGCGCAGATGAGCTGCTGCAACGCGAAAAAGAAGAGGTTATCAGAATTAAAGAAGAGAAAGCCGATAATAGCGAGAAAATGGCTGCCGACGCTTTACAGAGATTAGAACTAACTTGGTCTACCATTCCTGAGGATATCCAAAAAAATCTGGATCAAACCTATCCGCAATGGTATTCAGAGACTAGTGAATACTGTCTGTCTAGGCCAACCGCTAATACCGTTATGGAAACGAAAATAAATTTTAATAACTGTATGATTAAAAAATCAGAAGACAAAATCAAAGAATTAAATGGATATAAAATCTAAATTACATTGATTAAACTAATCGAGCCCAATGATTGATTGTCATTGGGCTTTTTTGTAATAGGCAATAACACTCCATGAATAATTAATACATCAACTAAACATCATCAATATATTTTTGAATTGGTAATATTGCTATCAAAACGACAAAATATCGTTAGATTTTTACCTAGCTGCATAGCAATTTTTTTATTATCGAAACTTAACATCAATAGCAATCATTATCTAATCAGACTAAGTAACTAATTCTACTGTAAATTAGTTTGTTTGGTTTCCTTGCCTAATAACAAAATAGCTACGATAGCAATAGCAAGAGACAAACTGAATAATCCAAAAATTACATTCACGCTAACCGCATTTGCTACCAGCAATCCAACCATTAACGGTCCTAAAATTCCACCAATTCTGCCGACAGATGCAGCCATACCTGCGCCAGTGGCACGAATATTGGTTGTATATTGTTCCGGTGTATAAGCATACATCGCTCCCCACGCACCCAGATTAAAAAATGACAGTAAAGCGCCATATAAAAGTAATTGATTTGCTGACTCAGCAACACCAAATAGATAGGCACTCAATAAAGTACCTAATAGATAAGTTACTAATACCCATTTACGACCTACCCGCTCTATTAACCAAGCTACTGTAAAATAGCCAGGAAGCTGGGCAAAAGTCATGATCAAAATATATTCAAAGCTTTTAACCATATTAAAGCCCTTCATCATCATGACATTCGGTAACCATAAAAACATACCATAATAAGAAAACACAACACAAAACCATACCACCCATAACATTACAGTTTGCCGGCAAAATTCTCTTGATAACAGCGATTGAATTTTTGTCAAAACAGATTCTTTTCTGGCATCAGTATTCAGATTAATATAGGTAGGTGAATCATCTAGATTAAAGCGCAAATAAAGAGCATAAAATGCAGGGATAGCACAGATTATCATGGCACCACGCCAGCCCACAGCAGGCAGTGGAATTAAAAAATAAGCTATTAAAGCAGCTAAAATCCAGCCCACAGCCCAGAAACTTTCCAGCAATACCACAATTCGTCCGCGAATTTCAGGTGCCACACTCTCACTGACCAGCGTAGACGCAACAGGAAGCTCACCGCCTAAACCCATACCGATAAAAAATCGTAAGATAAGCAAACTACCAAGCCCCCATGCAAAAGCACTTAAGCCACTGGCAATACTAAACATCAGTAAAGTAAATAAAAAAGCTGATTTGCGCCCTTTTTTATCAGCATAAATGCCAAAAATAAAAGCACCAATAGCCATACCAATTGAATTAACACTTCCTATCCAGCCCAGTTGCGATGGCGAAAGACCCCAGTCTTGTTTTAAGGCTGCTAAAATAAAAGAAAGAAGCCCAACATCCATGGCATCGAAAAGCCAGCCAGTACCAGCGATTAGAAGTAATTTATTAGTAGAATTAATAGACCGAGTAGTTGCGACTGATATTTGCATAATTAACAATCACCTAAATTAATATGAAAAAAGAAATGAACGACTGCTAACTTTAAAAAAAATACATCAATACATTCGTATTATTAACCAACATCAATCTGAATATTGTTCACTTAGTAATCGTACTCAAAATAAATTAAATTTTAGCGGAAATTATTATATTTTATTTTCATCATCATTCCTTACTCTACTCACTCTTTATCTAGTTTTAAAAAATAGTAAACCAAATGATCATCAATTTTATCATTTAACTTTTCATACAGAGCTCTCGCTTTGTGGTTTTCGGCTGACGTGCATAATGTAATTCCACATTATATGCAGAATTTTCAGCGAAACTCTTTAGTTTTTCCATTAATTGAGTTGCAACACCATAGCCTCTGTGGCTCTTAAAAATATTTAAGTCATTCAAAATTATAGTAGGAGATATAGATAAAGAAGATTAGGTAAAATATAGCGGTAAGAAACTACATGCTTCTTTATTATCATTGGCAAGAAAAATTATTGAATCTTTGTTGATCAATCTTCTTTAATGAATTTTTAGATTCACAATTACAATCCTTAATGCCATAAAATTCTCGATATTCGGAAAAAAGGAATGATATATCATCAAATTTGTTTAATGTTCTTGGTACTATATCAAATGAAATAGTCATATGTTTATTATTCCTAATAACGATACATAAATAATAAAGATTATGATAATAAACTGATTATCTTTATTTTTCAATTTTTAATTATTAATAACATATATTAATATTTTGAAAGTGCATTTTTAGATTTTTATAGCCATATTCGATCCATTATGCATTTAACAGAAATCATTCTACCAACAGAAATTATTGCAGATATTATATAAACCACCCATACGATAAATATTAATTCAAATTTTCGACCTAGCACTAACCTATGGAAGATAAATTATCCTGTATCAATAAAAATTTCATTATATTTTAGTATAATATGATATTTATCGTGATTATATTTATCAGGTAGCAGAAATTTATTCATATAAATACTGTTAAGCTAAACTCAGTATTAAGCAAAAGTTTTACGCCATGTATTAGGACTAACCTGATAACGCTTTTTAAAATATTGCCTGAATGAAGTAGTATTTTTAAAACCGCACAACTCAGCAATCTGTTCTATAGATAAAGAAGATTCTTCCAACAGATCTTTACTATATAGCAAACGTTCATTAATTAGCCAGTTAATCAAAGTCATACCAGTCTCTTTTTTAAAATGGCGTGTAAACGTACTTCTGCTCATAGAAATTTTTTTGGCAAGCTTATCAATGCTATGAGATTCTGCCAGATTTTCACGTAGATAATTTAAAACAGAATTTATCTGACGATTATGGCACCCTGATATCATTGTATATTCGATATATTGCGCCTGCCCTCCTTCTCGGTGCGGAGGAGCAACCATAATACGTGCTATCTTATTCGCTATTTTATTACTATAAAACTTACGCACTATATGCAAGCAGCAATCCAGACTAGCAGCAGTACCTGCTGAAGTAATAATATTACCGTCCTCAACATACAAGGCATTATTATCCAATATTATATTGGGAAAACGTTGTTTGAAATCAGATTCAGCCATCCAGTGGGTAGAGGCTTTCTTTCCTTCCAGAATTCCCGTATAGGCCAGTACATAAGTGCCATAGCAAAGACCAACTACGAGAGCGCCGCGTCTGTATGCATGATAAACAGCATTCATCAGTTCTGGAGAGGGGGCTGTGGCAATATCATGCCATCCGGGAACAATAACAATATCTGCATGTTCTAATAGATCCAAACCACCATCAGATTTAACTACCATTATCTCATCGGATTGCTGCCAATCTTTTATTATTGATATAGTTTTTAAATCAAATAATTTACCTTCCCCAATATCAATATTGAATATCATATAAGGAATAGAAAAGTGAAAAGGACTCATATGCGGATAAATAATCAATCCTATCCGAGGTACTTTTATCATGTGATCAGATATCCATAGCTAGAATTTGTAAATTGACCCGATTGTTTCGATTGTTGGTAAAAATGTCAATGTTCACCTGATTAAAATAACTTAATAATAAATTCTTCGAAATTAATATCAATAGAGAATAGCTAAATGAGCACACAAGCCAATAATTCCTCATCATTACCACAAAGCAAATATCTTTTATGCACCAAACAAAATCCTGGCAAAATTATTATTCAGCAAATCAGAAATGCAACACTAAAAATTAACTATGCAGGTATGACCTTTTTAATAGACCCTCTACTGGCTGCGAAAGGAAGCTATCCGGGCTTTGAAGGAACTGCTCGCAGTCAATTGCGTAATCCTTTAGTAGAGCTGCCTGTATCCATCCCAGACATACTCAGCGGAGTAGATGCCATTATTGTTACCCACACCCATCTTGATCACTGGGATAATGCTGCCCAAAAATATATTCCCAAACATCTACCAGTATTCGGACAAAATCATCAAGATGTGGAGTTGATCCGCTCACAAGGATTCACAAATGTACAAATAATGGATAAAAATAGTTTATTTCACAATATCTGCTTATCACCGATTGTTGGTCAGCATGGCACAGAAAGCATGTATGCAAATACTGAACTGGCCAAGCGACTTGATCAGACCATAGGCGTTGTTTTTCAGGCAGAAAACAGCAAAACCCTTTATATTGCGGGTGACACAATCTGGTGTGATGCAGTGACACAAGCTATTCAAGATTATCAAGCAGATATCATTATTTTAAATACAGGCTATGCACAAATAAATAATTTTGCTGGTTCAATAATCATGGGTAAGGATGATGTTAAACGAGCTTGCCAATTAACAACCAGTGCCACAGTTGTAGCCACGCATATGGAAGCAGTTAATCATGCCCTGTTAACTCGCGCTGAACTCAGAGCATTTACCGAACAGGAAAAAATTAATGAACGGGTATTTATACCGGAAGACGGAGAAATCATCATTATTTGAAAACAACCGACTAAACAGAATAATTGCCTTATTGTACACTAGAGCAATTTATCAGATGCTCTCATTTTAGAGCATAAAATATGATAAGAGGATATTATAAAAACCAATTCCTTTGTTAACAACTCATACTTGTTAATTTTCTGGCATAATTAATTTCTGTGACACGATAAAAAGTCTATGCATGCATAGGCTTTTTATTAAAATGACCTATTGATTAGTCCATATTCTTATAGGAAAACTCACAGCTGAACAAAATTTTGGCTATTTTTCTCCATAGCAAACCGGATTAGCTTCAGCTTCTATTTTTATTGATTCTCTAGCAACCTTAGAAGCAAAAAAAAGCTCAATCATCTTATGACAAGTTTTATCGCCATAGGCATCATTTGCCCGAGCTAATAATCAATTAAAAAAATTGTGTAAATACCCCTTTAATTGTTCAGTAATTCATAAAAACAATTATCTAGATAAAAACTCATTCAATGCCGATTATCACATTTTATTCTTATACTTTTATAAGATGAATCAATAAAATCTATCTTTGGACAGCCAAATACGACGGTATAAAAGCCAAATACAGCTAACGGTTTATCTTTAAACAATTTTCCAGACCATTGATTTTTATAGTCAACTTCGTCATCTTTTTTATCATTTAAGGGCTTTGCATGTACGTCCCCATCTAGATAATTATGATTAAATAAAATTTTATTATCTTTATTCTTAACCACTAATCTCCCACAAGCAGGAGAAGCATAATAAAAACATTCTGTTACATAGTAACTCAATCCATAAGCTTGAGCTAAATAATCATAATTTTTATCATTAATTTTTTGCCAGTTTAATAAAGTAAGCTGTTGTTGAGCAAAAGGATTATTTTTCCCAATATAAACAAACGTAGTATAATCAGGATCATAATCTGGAGGTAGCTGGTTAAGCGTTAATGCAAATCCAAATTGAAACTCAGTCTCATCTATTCCAACACCATAATCATCTTTTATAGCAAATGCTTCTAATTGACTAATAGGAAAACTATACAATTTATTATGTACATAATTATATATGAATAAAGTATCTGTTTCTGATATTTTACTTGCAGCTAAAAAACGTTGTCGATAAGTTTTTGTTAACAGATACTTCTCTTTTTTGTAATTATCAGTTGGGTCTGGGACAAAAATGTTAGTTTTTCTTTTACCCCTTTTGTCATATGGATTGAAAGTAACTTTCTCTGATACGGATGTAAAATAGAATTTTGGTCCCATATGTTCAATCCGACGAAGTTCAAATATATCTAATTGTTGGATATTCTTACTCAACGTATGTCTTTTATTATTGGCAACCTGTTTTGCATGAATTCCACAACTTAATATCAGTAATAAACAAATTGGCACTATTTTTTTTAACACTTCTTTCATTATTAATTCCTGAGTTGTTCTTATTACCATACGATTTTGTAACCAAATACCGGCTCGAAAATCTCAAAAAATGAGTGGTATTTTATCAATAGTGAATTCGCTATCTTAAACTTTATATACCGTTTTACCAATAATATATTGACCTAAACTGTCATGGCAATCAACATAGCTTATGAGTTAACTATTGGCATCATTCAATTTTATAGTTCATAAATATTTAACTTTGACAATTTTTTCAAATTTATCAAAAGTCTTTTACAGGTTTTCCGATAGCTAAATTATAACCAATGCTAAAGTCAGCACAGCTTATCAAGTAAACACTCCTATTTACAACTTTTATCCTCACCTTTATCCTTAGAACCAGATATTCAAATATCCCACCTAAGTTAGATTCCTGCCCAGCCAGATTTCAATCACAGCCAATACGTTTTGAGATTCAATATTGATTGAATGGGCAATACGCGTTAAGCATCGGTCAACGGTTATTTATGTATATGGCCTACTAAAATAAAAGTTAAGTAAAGTGTGCTCTAATTGTTCAAAATATGCCATTTTATTGAAAAAATAAATACTTTATTTAACTAATTGTTCTCTATAAGGTTACTAGATATCAGATAGCTATCATAACGCCTATCCCAAAATTATAGTATATCTTTTAGACGAGCATTTTGCAGATCATTAATATCTTCACCTCAGCTCTGCCCTATTTACCGCGTAGCAAAGTATGTTTCGATCTGGTAAATTTACAACTCCAACTCCACAGATCAATGCAAGTCAATCCATTAGGCGCATACTGATAAAGATTAATGCCACCCAGCAATCCAATCGGATCCGGCTGGGTAAAGCGACCTATATCCAGATCGTAGTTATTATGTAATCACAGCTCTCTATCTAAACACCGTGGACTGTAACT
>CAMLPN010000014.1 GCA_946481965.1 uncultured Neisseriaceae bacterium
TATCATAGAGAATTTTCTACTTTCTTGCTGTACTATTTTAGGGGATAGTTACAATGTTAGTCTCTCAACGATTCTAAATGCCATGAAATCGTGGCTCAGATATTTTGAAATTATGGTGAATAGCCTGTGTATTCTAGAGAAGAGGGTTTAACAATATCGAATACTTTCTAAAAAACAGCACAGCTCTAATTGATATTGAATAGAATGAATTTAGTTAATTAAAGTTTTTTAAATGAGCCACTAATAACGATATAAATCGTGGATTAATAATTGATAAAAGATTTTTTGTTTTTCAGTTTGATTGCTCAGTCGCAGAGTACTATTATTCTGATTAAATACTGGGAATAGAACAATGAAGTAATTTTTCAAATGAGTAGTTACCAATGCTAATGTAAAAATATACCAAAGTGCTCGAACAAAAATGAACCACTTTTAATGGCATATAAATATATTATCTGTCTCTAATTTATGAAGGATTTTTAAACCGGTAAGAATTATTGCCTGTTTCAGTTATATCATAATGATGAACCAATCGATCTAGAAGTATATTAGTAAATGTTGCATTTTTATAGTCGTAATAATTTCGTATATCTTTATCAAATTTATATTATTTAGACTAAATATCATTTACATGAGCTAAGCGAACCGCTGCTTTTTAACATAAAAATATTTTGCCTAATTTTTATGCTAACGATATTTCAAAGGACTTAATTAATCAGACAAAAACAGTATTGAGTTACTAAAAAAATTTTGTGAATAATAAATATATTGTATTTTACCGCCAGTATATTATTAAAATACTAAAAGCAGCCCTAGGGCTGCCTTCATACTTTTATCAAAAATTAACCAGCGTACAGTTAATATTTCAGACCGATTGACGGAAAAGAAGTGCGCATAATTTCCTGCAATTTTTCTGCCGAAGCGGCCATCAGCGTTTGTTCTTTGGCATTTAATGGAATTTCAATTACCTGCCGAATACCCCGACGATCCAGCACGGCGGGCGTACCAATATAGATGTCTTTAATTCCGTATTGTCCATTAATATGCGTAGAAACCGGTAACACGGTACCTTCATCATTTAGAATGGCTTTACAGTGTTGAGCCAGAGCGGTACCGATACCATAATAAGTAGCGCCTTTCAGACGAATAATTTCATACGCAGCATTGACTACCACACTCTGAATATCATCCAGTTTAGCCTGAGTAATACTGCTGTCGGCCTGCATCCACTCTGCTATGGTTTTTCCACCGGCACTGACATGCGACCATGCGGCAAATCCAGAATCTCCATGTTCACCCAGCATATAACCATTTACACTTTGTGGGCTAACTTTTAGCAATGCAGCGACTTGTTTGCATAGGCGTGAGGTATCTAGCGATGTACCTGAGCCAATTACTCGTTCCACTGGAAAACCAGATAATTTCCAAGTCAGATAGGTCAAAATATCCACCGGGTTGGAAGCCAGAAGAAAGATACCATTAAAGCCAGACTCCATCACTTGGGTGACAATACTCTTAGTGATCTGCAAATTGCGACTGATCAAATCAATCCGGCTCTCTCCGGGCTTCTGTGCAGCACCAGCAGTGATCACTACGATATCAGCATTTGCAGCATCTTTATAGTCACCTGCATAAATATTTTTCGGCGCGGTAAATTTAAGTGCATCGGTCAGATCCAGCGCATTACCTTCAGCACGGTCACGAGCAACATCGACAATGACCAGTTCCTGACCAATACCTAAAAGTGTACAGGCATAAGCAAAAGTCGAACCTACTGCACCGGTGCCGACTAAAACAATTTTATGATGATTTTTTGAATTTGTGGACTGTGACATAATAAACTCCCCATCTCTGCTGTAGAAAAATTGTAATTAACTTAATAAATAAAACTACAGCACATAATAGCAATTTATTTAAATTCAATGTGTTATTTTACACAAATGAATTATGTACTCTTTATAATCATTAATATTTAACTAGCAGCCGATATGAATAATTTTCACCTTATACAATAAAAGCTGAAATTGGTATTACTATCACGAAGCAGCATCTAGGTATTATTCCTTGCACCGAATAAAATACATTAATGATTATAAAAAGAATTTATTTTCACACTCTATGCAATTTATTCATAAACCAGCAAAATTTAATCTGATTTATATGTTTTTAGTAACCAATATATGCCTGTTTAGTTTGTCTTAAAAAGCTGTGTTTGGTTCATTTATAATGAGCAAAATATAAAAAATTGTTTTATCATACCAGCAGAAAAATATCATTTTTATGTGATAAATAACAAAATTCAGAAAAAGGGTACGATGTTAAATGTCCATACTAATTAATGCTTACTCTACGGTAACCAATCCACCAGCTATTCATTTTCAATGCAACCATTTACACCAGCGTGGATTAGCTGATCCTGAATTCATAGATCATCTTGACGGATTTATCGGCTTTGTCTTGAGCGCTGGTGATGAGCAGATGAATGCGCGTCGTTATGCGCTGTGGCGCCATATTCAAAAAGTTAAGCATCAATTCTCTTTTGAAATCGAGGAAGAAAATTTCTCTGAACTTGCCATTTGGGCACAAAATGCTAATGTAATTATGTTTATGCCAGATGGTACGATTAGAAATCCTACCGGTGAAGTGTTGCAGTATCCCAATGGTGAATTTGATATCAATGTTGATATGCCTTATCCCTCTGAAGCATTACAACGTAAAGCAAACACTGAGCAGTATCTGAAAACATTAGGTTTACAAACCCCGAAAAGCCTGCCACCGGTGGTTGCTGAATCTGAAGTTATCCTCAGGAATCCACAAGAAGTTGCCGAGCGCGCTTTAGCTTTAATGCTAATCGGTATTCAGGCAGAATGCTTTCGAAATAATAAGAGGATTGATCCACAGACGTTTAAACAACGCTGTCCGCTAGGCTTTGCAGCTTTATCCAATAATGAACTTGCTTTTATAAATAGTAAACAGCCTGCAGAACAGGAAATTATACAAATGTCGTGGCGCTATGAGGCATTACTGCCGTTACAGTGGGCATTAAATTGGCAATCTGAGTTAGCTTTTGCAGATGCGATTTGTGATGTTACGTCACTCGTTCAAAAAGGGATGGACTGTAGTAAACAGGGAATATCTTCCGTAACCTTAAGACCAGTGAAAGAGCTGCTGGATGCGATGGATTTACATTATCGTTTACATTGGATTGGCAGAGAATTCGATCGTCAGCATCAGCAAGCTCCAGCAGCTATCATCACTGGAATTGTTCAAGAGCGACATTATGCATTTAATTGGTTAACCAACTTTGAAAATGCAGATTGGGATAATGTAGATACGCCCACTTAAGATTTTGCCCAAACGATAAATGCATATTTTAGTTCTGCATTTGCCAGTCAAAAGTGCAAAAACTAATCTAGTGACAATTTATTTGGGGTACTACATGTGATTGATACATTTTTTTATTACCAATTGATAAAGATAGAATTTTTCGTATGTGTCAAAATAATTCAGCAAACATTTTAACGAGAATAAAAATCTGTATATCTGAGCCGATCGAATCTATTTTAAGATCTAACTAAAATGAAACGCTGCTTATGGGTTTAAACTACAGGATGTTGGTGCGCATAGTTGCCGTCTAATAAATTGATTCATAAAAATTATTCTTGATTTAGAAATTGTAGTTGAATACGCTATTAGTTCAAACAGGGCAATTTAGTGTTAACGCAATCTGCGTCTTGATTTAATCAACAAAAGGGCTTAATAAAGCCCTTTTAAATATCCTTCTTTAGTAGATTGTAAACTACCAGCTCAATAGCTACCGACCGGTAAAAGGATTTTTTTAAGAAGATGTATGTTCTGCCTGAGCTGTTTGCGCATAATTAGGCAAACCAATTTCATTAATCAGATCCAGCTGGGTACCAAGCCAGTCTAGATATTCTTCATTAATATGTTTCTGTTTTTCCAGTAGATCGCGTGATACAAAATCCAGTTGTGCCTCACAAACTGCAATGGCATCGCTTAAAGCAATATGTTTTGCCTTTTCTGCTTGCTGGTCGCACTGCAAAATCTCAATAATATTTTCTCCGACCAGAATTTTGCCATATTCCTGTAAATTAGGTAGCCCTTCCAGCAATAAAATCCGCTCAATCAGATCATCGGCACTTTTCATATCACGAATGGAGTGCTTATACATCATTTCGCCAAGTTTACCGAAACCCCAATTTTTCAGCACCCGTGCATGCAGGAAATATTGATTAATGGATACCAGCAATAAACCAAGATTTTTATTCAGTGCCTGTAAAGCCAGACGATCGCCTTTCATCATATTCTCCCCTTACAGTTGGCTTTGCAGATAATTTTCTAAACCCATTACTTCAATCTGATGTAATTGCTGTTCCAGCCAATGGGCATGATCTTCTTCCGTGTCTTGTAACTGCGTAACCAAGAACTGGCGGGTAACGTAATCCTGCTCTTGCTCACACAATTTAATGGCCTCTTTAATATTATTTCTTACTGTCAGTTCAGTATCCAGATCATTTTGCAGCATACTCACGACATCACTACCAACATTGATTGGTTCTGGTACCACAATCGGTTTACCATTCAGCATCAGAATACGATGAATAAACTGGTGGGCATGGTCAGTTTCTTCCTGCATTTCATGATCTATATGCTGAAATAATTTCATATAACCCATATCTTCAAATATCCGTGAATGGGCAAAATACTGATCGCGGGCGGCCAGTTCACCGGCCAGCAGACTGTTTAAACAATCTATAATAACTTTCTTACCTTCCATAGCTGTATCCCTTTTTAATACTGTTAAATGATGCAATCACAATTCGATTTAATAATTTCTCAGTTTGCGGACATTATTTAGTTTGCGCCAAAGCCGAACAAAACCAATTTATGCCGGAAAAATAATTTATCTGCCTTATTTTATTTACAATGATCCCTATCTGAACCGGCAAATTTTGCGGATTACACTGATTATTGAAAGTCCGCTAAATATTTTCTGCATATTTGAAACGTAAATTTTTATCAGACTGTTATTTGATTACATATCATGATTTACCCTTTTGCACTGAACAAACCCTAATTCATTTATTTTTGCCAATTCTGTCTGCTTTATTGAATATCATACCACTAAATTTATATTAAAATTCAATGATTTAAATTAGAATAATAACAATTATCATCCTAATTTAATTTTTAAATCACGATTAGACAAATAAAGTTAAATAAAACAAATTACTACAATAGAAATGATTATTAGAATTTATTAATATGAATTTTATCTACCTAAAATTCGTAATTTGTTTACGTAAATTTACAATATTAATTTTAATTGCACCTTTGGCAGACTAATATATTTGTTTTTTCAGATATTGCTGGCTACCGAAATAACGATAGCTATTGATTGATCAACGAAAGCACTGTTCGTTTTTGAGGTAATTACCTTAATACGGTAAACAGTAAGTTGTCCGCATAGACGCGGTATAAAAATTCTGGATGATGGCTAGTACTAAAATTATGTGCTGGTGCCAACCACCATTAAAAAACTGAATTCCGCTAAATTAGAATTCAGTTTCTCAAGCCTACAAACTTTTGTTATTCAACTAATGCTGAGTCAGAAGTGTTGTTGCCTGAATTGGTAAAATTACCAGTGATCATTACAGTCTGATGCCGCCAGTTATGCCGTAAACTTGAGCAGTTACATAGCTGGAATCATCAGACATGAGGAATACATAAGTTGATGCCAATTCTGCCGGCTGCCCAGCGCGACCCAAAACAGATTCACTCTGACCAAATTTCGGAATAGCTTCTGGTGGTTGACCACCGGTAATTTCCAGAGCAGTCCAGATCGGTCCAGGAGCAACTGAATTAACACGAATGCCTTTTGCTGCCAGCTGTTTGGCTAAGGCCTGAGTAAAGGCTACAATAGCTGCTTTAGTGCAAGCATAATCAATCAGATTAGGACTGGATTCATAGGCCTGTACAGAGCTGGTAGTCACAATTGTGGCACCTTCAGGCAAATGTGGCATGGCTGCCTGTATTACCCAGAATAAGGAAAATACATTAATCTCAAATGTTTTTCGTAGCTGTTCAGAGGAAATATCACAGATACGTTCTACTGCAGTTTGTTTACCGGCAACTAAAGTCAGACCATCCAAACCGCCCAATTCTTTATGTGCTTTTTCAACTAGCTGCTTGCAGAAATGCTCATTACTTAAATCACCGGGAATACAAACCACTTTGCGACCGGCTTGTTTTACCAGTTCTGCAACTTGCTTGGCATCTTCTTCTTCATCCGGCAAATAAGTTAATGCTAAATCAGCTCCTTCACGTGCATAGGCAATAGCTGCAGCACGACCGATACCGGAATCAGCACCGGTTACCAAAATTTTCCGTCCATGCAGACGTTCATGCCCCTGATAACTTTTTTCTCCGCAGTCAGGTACCGGATCCATTTTGCTTTGCAAACCCGGTGCAGGCTGATGTTGCTTGGAAAAATCTTGATGATAATATTTGGTTCTTGGATTTTGTAAACTTTGATGTTTCATGTACATCTCCTTGCTTAACAGTGTGTTATCCAACTAAAACTACCAAACCATCATACGACAGATTATTTTCCAAGCAAAGCAAATTCACTTTAAATTATGACAAAATTGTAGTTAAATTTGATTAATTTCATTGGCTTAGATTTTATTAAACAAAATATGACCATTAATAATGAAATCATACTTAATTAATCGATAATAGCTAATTAAGTAACATAAATTAATTGATCATAATAATCATCAAAATTTATAGTTATAGGAGGCACCCAGAATATGAGCATTAGAACGATAATTGGCCTCACCGCGTACATTACTGGAAACATGTAAGCCCTGATCCTGCTGATTCATATGTGTTTGCTGAATATGCAGATAAGTATAAGAAAAAGCCAGTGTGTTGTGTTTGTCGACATCATATTTAAGGCCGGCGCCAAATAACCAGCGATTACCATCAGGAATGGTCGATAAGCGGGTTGAAGAACTGCGCACCGGTGACTGGTCATAATTGACGCCAACACGCCATTGCAGCTTCGGGCTTTGCTGATAGGATACTCCTACACCTACCGCCAGCGTATCACGCCAGTTGGGATAGATATGGGTTTTATCGGAAGTAATGCCGTGGTGCTGATCAATGGATTTAGCATTTTCAAAGTTGATATCCAGATCATGCAACCGAGACGACCGTGTCCAACTGACATTACCGAAAATATTCCATTGCGGATTAACAGCCCACATACCATGTAAGGATACGACTTCGGGTGTGGTAATCTGTACATTGGCTCCTTCAATTGGTTTATAGCCAAACTGATCGAGCATTGATGCATATTTTTGGGCAAATGCACCTTCAGCTTGCCAACGAGCAGTTCCATGCAAATGATGATTGATTTTAGAACGATAACTCAGACCAACACGAATATCATTATTGATATCCCATAACCAGCCTGCGTTAAAACCATAGCCCCAGTCATTACCCTTTACTGTTCCACGAGCATCAAACACTCCCGGTGCTTGCTGGTGCAGTATTGAAGAAGGTATGCCCGTTAAAGAACTGCCTACAGGGGTAAAATCGGCATATTTCTGAATTTCCGCATGCAGATATTGGGCAATCAATCCAACACCTAAACTATGACGCTCCGTTAATTTGTAAGCAATGACCGGATTAATATCAATTGCTTTCACATTGGTTTTATTCACGTTATAGCGCATAACTGAATCACTGCTGTCATTCGTTTTGGCAGCATAGGGAATATAAACGCCTAAACCAGCAGCCCATTTATCATTAATCTGATGGGAAAAATATACTTGCGGTACTGCCTGTACGGTATTAGAGATATTACCGTTTTGCGGTCCCTGCACATTTGACCCGTCGGTAAATGTGCCACGAGCATTGTGGTATTTAATATCAGGTTTGATCAGAAACAAATTACCGTTTAGTTGTGTGCCTTCTAAATACGTCAAACCAGCCGGATTAAATACAATAGTAGTGGGATCTGCCGCTTCTGCGGCGGCGGCATTTCCGGTGGATACCGCAGTCACTGACTGTAATCCCAAATGATAACCAGAAGCATATACTGATGTTGAGATCGCAATAGATCCCATTGCCACAAAACCCAGTTTGATTATGGCTGGTAAAATTCTTGCCATTTTGCTGTTTCTCTACAATACAGGAAATAAAATTGACCATTAAAGGCCGGAGACCATCAGAGTTGTTAGATTCAATCTGAAAATAACTAATTGGAGCTTTTATTCTAACTTAAATTTTACATTCAAGTGTATTATTATTCTTACAATTGTTCAGGAAAATGAATTTATACTAATGAATACAGTGTTTATTTGTTGAATGATTGTCGGCTTAGAATAGTAATAGTTGCCGAATATGCATGGTCTTTCAATATCTACAATCAAAAATAATTTTATTTATTTTTTAATGAATTAAATGGCAAATACATATAAACTATTTGCTTTAGTGATCAGAATTTAAATAAAGCAGAAAATTATCTGTCATCACTGCTTAGCGCTCTAACTAGCTTTTATTTTTCCACTTAAGCCAAGGCAGATTAATTTTTTCAGACCCATTATTCTGCGCATTTGCGCCACAATTTTTCATTGCAGGATACCTGCTTAATTAACGGGCAAAATAGCACATTTTTTTGCCATCTTTTGCATTCATTAATACCATGCTTTTATAATCTTTTATCCTATCCGAACACGATTTAAACAGTAGTTCAGACTGATTATTTTTCTTTAGCTATTGTAATAGTTATTGGCGATGACGAATAGCGCTACAGCGCTACTAGGGCGCTGCACCGATTATCATATCCTTCTTTAAAACATGGTATTCATGTTGGCTGTTGCAGCAGGCACATCTTGAATCACATCCCAATGCTCAACAATTTTGCCTTGATTCACGCGAAATATATCCACTACCGCCCGTCCCGGATCTTGCAAATTATTTTTAGCATGTACATGCAACCACACCAGGTCACCATCTACTGAAGTTCGCACAATACGTGCACTTGATTGCGGATTTTGCTTAAAAAACTCTTTAAAATAGGAAATAAACGGCTTTATTCCATCAGCAACATAGGGATTGTGCTGTTTATAATCGTGACTAAGTATTTTATATGCCTCTTCAAGCTGATGGTTATTAAAAAAATGGTTATAAAATCGAATCACAGTAGCACGATTTTGTTCTTCCTGAACGTTATGGTGTGGTGACTGGTCATTAGCGACTGCTACCCCGGCTAATGCTAATAAAAACATTGTTATAAAAATAATTTTTTTTATTATGCTCATACAAACTCCCTGATAAAAATGAAATCGTTTTACTTTGATCTGATAAAATTGCATAGTCTAAAATATAGACTAATTAAATGGTAGCAATGAAAATCTGTTAAAACAAGAAGTAACAACGATGTAACTAGGTCAATGAAATGTGACTAATTAGCAATATTGAATAGAAAACGGAACTAAAATGACAAAGCCTTCAAAAGACGAATTAATACAATTTGACCATCCCTGCCCGATTCGCGATGTACTGGATCGGATCGGTGATCAGTGGAGTTTGTTAATTTTGCAGGCTCTGGAGCACAATACCAAACGATTCAATTTACTACACAGAGAGATTGGTGATATATCGCGACAAATGCTGTCACGTACATTAAAAAAACTGGAAAAAGACGGTTATGTTTCCAGAACAATTTATGCTGAAGTTCCCCCACGTGTCGAGTACGCTTTAACTGCTTTGGGGCTATCGTTTCTGCAACCAATGAAAATTTTAATTCAATGGGCTGATGACAATCATGTGGCCATATGTCTGGCCAGAAAAAAAATCGATCAATAAATTTTCTTATTTTTGCAGAGTGGATTTAATCAAAAGAAAATTCTGATCAATCAATATACATGGTAAAGTTCGACACTAAATCCGCCTTTTATCGACACAGAGTAATGATCTCTAGTTTTTCAACATTATTTCTTTGCCATACAATATATTTACAGCTGATTAACGCAATGGGTAAACTGTGGTCTTTAGCTTTCATGATCTGAGCAATGTTTCATCGTCTTAAATATACTTGGCCTATTTTATTATTATGGCTGGATCTGATATATGGTTTTATCCTCAATCTCAGTTCCAGTATTACGTTAGACAATACCGGAATGGCACCAAACGGTTTGCCGATAGCTCCCGAGATTGCATTTAGTTGGCTACAGGTGATTACTAATGGCGGTATCGTACTGGTGATCAGTTGTGCTTTTTATATTCTTATGTCATTAAATCGTGCGGTCGCTGAACAAAAACCCTGGCCATTTACGCCACTCAGAATGGCAGCAATCATGATTATTTTAGTATTCAGTTTACCTGCATGGTGGCAATGGATTTGTGCCATTTGGGCACTTTTTCAGGGCCGAAACGTCATTGACTGGCATAATTTGCGTTATCTGGGTGTCGCCATCCTGTTGCTTTATCCGAGTGGTCTATGTATCCGATTATTATTTGCGCGCCGACATCTGCCTAAAGCACCGTTACCCAGTCTGGTCGACGATAACGAATACCCTTCAAGTTTTTCTGCACCTATGCATAATTTTGACGAACAAAATTAATTTTTCTACCGGTTAAACTTACAGCAAAACAATTGTACTCAGTAATAAATAGCTAAATCAGGTAGAATATACGCCAGAATTTAAGTTGCGGACTTATATATTGCATGAACACTCAATCCATCACTGCCCTTTTAAACAATATCAGCATTCCTGATAGCAATCGAACTTTGGGCACTGAAAAGGCAATCCATTCAGTGATATGTGCGCCGGATGGTATCCATCTGAAGTTGATTTTTCCCTATCCGGTTAATCATCTGGCAACAGTATTGCAACAACATATTGATGAAGCGATTACCGCAGAATTTGGTCATACGCCTTTATTTATAGATATTGAAGTACAAATCAGTCAGCACAAAGTGCAGACAGGTATCCAAACCATAGCTGGTGTGAAAAATATCATTGCTGTCGCATCTGGTAAAGGTGGCGTAGGTAAATCTACTACCAGTGCCAATCTGGCTATTGCCTTAAGCCGTATGGGTGCTCGTGTTGGCGTACTGGATGCGGATATTTATGGACCCAGTCAGCCTACGATGCTTGGTGTAGCAGTACATGAACCCCAACAGCAAGATGGCAAACTAATACCGGTGGTGGCTAATGGTGATATTCAGGTTATGTCAGTGGGTTTTCTGGTGGATACCGATCAAGCAGTAATCTGGCGGGGACCGATGGTTAGTCAGGCCTTACAGCAGTTACTGTTCCAAAGCCAATGGGATGATGTGGATTACCTAATTATAGATTTACCACCGGGAACCGGCGATATTCAACTAACTCTAGCACAAAAAATACCCGTTACCGGCGCCATCGTGGTGACCACTCCACAGGATATTGCGCTGATAGATGCGCGTAAAGCAGTTAATATGTTTCAGAAAGTCAATATTCCCATTTTTGGCGTGCTGGAAAACATGTCTATCCATGTCTGCTCGCAATGCGGACACGCAGAAGCCTTATTTGGTCATGATGGTGGTAAAAATCTGGCCGAGAAACTGGGCGTCCCATTACTGGGTCAGCTACCATTAACACTGGCTTTGCGTGAAGCCATGGATAGCGGTTCTGCTGTTTCACTGGCGCAGAATCAGCCGCAAATAGCCCGCTTATATGAACAAGCTGCGTGGCAGTTAGCGCTAGCCATATCCGCGCAGGGCAAAGATTTTAGCCGTCGCTTTCCTAAAATCGTTGTTGAATAAAAATAATTATCAGCCAATTGATGCTTATGAAATAATGCAATACTATTACTTTACCACTTCTGAAAAAATGGCAAATTGGCTTGATAATCACAAGACAATTGGCATCGTGAGCTATAAAGTTATGACTGATCAACGTCATCAACCCCAAATAACCCCTTGTCAGCAGCCATACGCACATCGGTCCGTAGCAAACTATCTGCTGTCTGAATTATTTTGCTAATGACATTACATGAACACATCCTTTTGGCCACTATTGGCTTTGCTGGCAGACGGTCTGCCACATCAAGTGCAAAATCTAGCAAAAACACTGAATAAAAAAGTGTCACAACTCAATGCTGTCTGGCAGGAAATGCCTGAGCACCTTAAAAGTCTGTTACACCAACATAATGGCATCTGGCAGCTAGCCAAACCACTGGCAATCATTCCCGAGCAAATTTTTACCGACTCTGCGCGTCAATATGGGTTTGAGCCCCGCCTGCTGCTAAAAACACACTCTACTAACTCAATATTGTTGGAGAAAGCACGACAAACCCAAAATCTAATGCCAGCTCAAATTTGTATGGCCTACCAGCAAACCCATGGTCGTGGCAGACAGGGTAAATTGTGGCACAACCGTATTGGTGAATGTCTAATGTTCAGTTTAAGCTGGTCATTTCAACGACCACAAAGCGAACTGGGCGGGCTGGCACTGGTGGTTGCACTGGCAATCAGTCAAACTTTGCAAGGGCTGGGCATTCGGGCACTAATTAAGTGGCCTAATGATCTAGTGCTCGACAACAGTAAACTAGGTGGCATTCTAATTGAAACTGTTAACAAACAGACCCATACCATCGCCGTGATTGGTATCGGTCTAAACTTTATTACCCCCGAGCAAATCTGTAATGCTACTGCCATTCTGTCACAAACATCAAAAATACAAGCCAGCCAAATCTTTCAGCGTATCGTACAAAAGTTATCCTCCTATCTACCCCGTTTCGAGCAAGAAGGACTATCACCTTTTTTATCCGAATACAATAGTTTGCATCGCGATCAGGGACAATTAGTACATCTGTTTAGCAACGGTAACACCATAGCTGAGGGTAAAGTAAAAGGTATTGCTCCATCCGGCGCGATTATTTTAAAAAATGTCCGTGGCGAGCAGGAATTTGTGAGCGGTGAAATCAGTCTGCGACCCGCTAGTTCTACTTGTCATAGCAAGCAGACTCAGCAACGTTATTTATTACTGGATGCTGGTAACAGCAAACTAAAATGGGCATGGGTGGAAAATAGCTGCATTCTGCATTATGGAAAAGCTGCCTATTATGACTTACAGCCCTTATTAAAAGATTGGGCACAATACAGCACCGGAGAAAATCGCATTATTGGCTGTGCTGTTTGTGGTGAAGCGCGTTTGCAGCAGGTTGCCACCATCCTGCCACAGCCTATTATGTGGCTACCCTCCATGCCGGAAGCATTAGGCATTTTTAATCATTATCGTAATCCAGCTGAACATGGTGCAGATCGCTGGTTTAACATTCTTGGTTCCCGTCGCTACACACAGCAAGCTTGTGTTGTCGTCAGCTGTGGTACCGCAGTTACTGTAGATGCATTAACTGATACCAACCACTATCTGGGCGGTAGCATACTTCCCGGTTTTCACCTGATGAAAGAAGCACTGGCCAAACGTACCGCCAACCTAAATCGCCCATTAGGCAAGCCCTATGCATTCGCCACCACCACGCCAAATGCACTAGCCAGTGGCATTATGGATGCTGTTTGTGGTGCCATCGTACTGATGCATGAACGCCTGCAACACAAAATTGGTGTCGGCAAACCCGTTGATATTATCATCACCGGTGGTGGCGCCAATAAAGTATCACAGGCCTTGCCTCATTCTTTTGTCTTAGACAATCGGATTGAAATTGTGGATAATTTAGTGCTTTATGGTTTAATCAACTGGGTTGAATACGCATGAAATGGATATTTGCAATATTAGTTGCATTGAATATCGTGGTTTTTGGCTGCATGGTTGCAGGAAAACTGGTACTCGGATCCTCAGCAACACCAACAGCTACAGCCAGCAGTGAAGTAGAAATTGCGGCACCGGCTACTCCTGATATCAGCGTGCGCAATGCCTCTGTGGCTAACAACCAGACAGATAATAATCCCGTTAATTCACCAAAACCACCAGCTATTAAAGCCGAAACAACACCCAATTCTCAACCTAAAGCTGAACGCAAAACCGACCTAGAGCCCCCTACTACACCGGCCAGCGTAAACTGTAGTGCAACCGTCACCTTGCCCGAAAATGACTTTCACCGTATCAAAGGATTACTGCGACAATGGCCATTTAGTGCTAAACGCTTTGTTGAACAAATTACCCCCTCTGCCAAACCTAATCCAGTCAGCAGACCTACTCGTTATATGGTTGCCTTAAACACCATTAACGAAGATACCCGTAAGCGTTTACAGGAACAAGGTTTCGATCATGGTACTGCTCAGGGTAAAATCAGTCTAGGCATATTTAACCGCCGTGAAGATGCTGAATCACTAATGGCACGAGCTAAAATGAAGGGCTTTACTGAAGCATTTATTAGTACTTTAGAAAGCAGTAACAGCGACAACACTGCCAGTGCCGCCACCAGCATCGCCAAAATACGAGTAACATTCACCGGAGTCGATAATTCTGCGATACAGGACATTAATAAAGTCACCGGTCGCTATGGTCAGATACAGCGTAGCGGTTCATGTCACTAAGTCTGAC
Organism: uncultured Neisseriaceae bacterium; assembly: GCA_946481965.1. Taxonomy (GTDB): domain Bacteria; phylum Pseudomonadota; class Gammaproteobacteria; order Burkholderiales; family Neisseriaceae; genus Snodgrassella. The sequence goes on from CAMLPN010000014.1 coordinate 14,586, forward strand.
CTGACGTCAAACTAATAAACCATGAGCACCCGTGCTGTCATCCTGAAAAATATTTCTGCCAATTTGCTGTTACAGATCATTACAGCACTTGGCGGATTTATTTTACCGCCATTGATCGTCGTTACCTATGGTTCGGCTACCAACGGCATGATTGCGTCGATTAAACAGTTTATTGCCTATTTAACCTTGCTCGAAGCGGGCATTGGTGCAGCAGCAATAGTCGCACTTTATCAGGCACTCACGTCCCACAACATCTGCCTGCGCAACCGCATACTGGCAGCTACGCAACGTTTCTATCGTATCTCCGGTAGCCTCTTTGCACTCGGCTTACTGGTACTGGCCATCTTATTTGCCTGGCTAACCGAAAAACAAATCAACGCCACTCTGACCTTTTACATGGTGCTGGTAATGGGTGCTGTAAACATAATGGATTTTTTCTTTTTCGGCAGCTACCGTGCTTTACTCACTGCTGATCAGAAAACTTATGTAGTTTCAGTTGTACAGGCCGGCAGCATACTGGCCAACATTGCCATTTGTTACTGGTTAATCAAATCCGGCTACACTATTCTCATTGTGCAGATCGCCTCCAGCATTATATTGATCAGTAAATTTTTCTTGTATCGCTGCTATGTCAAACATACCTACCCCGATCTCGATCAGCAGAATACCAATCATGCTGAACCCTATCATTTGCAACAGACCTGGGATGCCTTAACTCATCAGCTCACCGGCCTACTGATCTTTAGCTCGCCACTGGTACTAATCACGTTATTTTTATCACTGAAAGACGCCAGTATTTACGCCGTCTATGCACTGATATTTGGCGCCATCAAAATGGCGTTACAATCTATTTCCCAAGGCATGCAGGCTATATTCGGCCACAGTCTCAATATTGATTTCAACCACACCAGACGTAATTTTTGTCGTTATAACCGCCTGTTCATGTGTTTTCTGGGCTGGGTCTATACCTGTACCGGCTTACTGCTGGCACCATTTATTCAGATTTATACTGAAAACATGACCGACGCCAATTATCATCAGCCACAACTGGGCTTACTGTTCCTATTAGTGGGCATCATCGAAAATAGTCGAATTCCGGCCATGACCATGATCATGGCAGCTGGCCGATATAAAGAAACCAAACCTCAAGCCTTAATTGAAGCTGCCCTTAATCTGACTTGCTCAATCTGTTTCATCCAGCTGTGGGGTATAGCAGGTATATTACTGGCAGCCCTAACATCATTTCTTTATCGTAGTAGCGAAATGCTGTATTACAACTGCAAACATATCCTATCCTTATCCTGTGTTCGCCCCTATCTGCTGTGGCTGACCATCTATACAACCATTGCGATCAGTATTAGCGTAGGTTGGAACCCTGTCAACATCATCAAAGTCCATCATTTTCTGGATTGGGTTAAACTTAGCTGCATCACGGCTCCAGTGGCAGCCATACCCTTCAGCATCCTGCTAATCATTATTTATCGCCGGCCTGCCCAATGATCCCCAAACTTATACACTATTGCTGGTTTGGCCCTAATCCACTGCCAGACTCGACCCAACAATACATCGCCAGCTGGCGGCAGTTTTTGCCCGATTACCAGCTTAAATTATGGAACGAACAAAATTATCCTTACCAGAATAATCACTATGCCAACGCAGCTTATGCTGCCGGTAAATATGCCTTCGTCGCCGACGTATGCCGCATAGAGGCCCTGTATCAATACGGTGGCATCTATCTGGATACCGATGTACAGATGCTGGCCTCGCTAGATCCATTCCTACATCATCATTGTTTTACCGGCTTCGAAGAAGGGATGAATCCCTACAGCCGTGAATTAACCTGTAATCCTCAGGCTGGAGTCATGGGTTGTGAAGCAGGCAGCGCATTAATGCGCGATATCTACCAGCAATACCAGCACCTCGAATTTGATGCACAGCACCCCGTTACCATCAACCAGCTATTTAAACAGATCTATCAGCAACACCACGTCCAACTGAATAACCAGCTACAGCAAATAACAGATTACGTTTGCGTCTACCCCAGCGATTATTTTATGGCCAAAAATGCCTATACCCATCAGCTCAACATTACCGCCAACACCGTTTGTATTCATCATTATGACGGTACTTGGCTCAATGACAGCAAAGGTGTGAATAACCTGAAACGCATCATCCTGAACATCCTGCGCCACATACTGGGTGCAAACAATAGCCAGAAACTTATCGCCTTGCTGAAACGGAAACAGCAATGAACAGCAACCCAACTACCACACCAATAGACTTCGTTCTGCCATGGGTAGATGGTAGTGATCCGGCATGGCTGGCAGAAAAAAATCATTATTTACCCCAACACCAAGGACGCTATGACGCCATTAGCAGCAACCGTTATCAGGATTTCGGTACCCTGCGCTATGTTTTGCGTTCCATCGAAAAAAATTGTCCGTGGTACCACAAAATCTTTCTGATTACGGCCAATCAATACCCTGAATGGTTGCGTACTGATCACCCCAGAGTAGAGGTTGTCAGCCATCAGCAGCTATTTATGCAGCCGCAAAATCTGCCGGTATTCAATTCTTCCGCCATTGAAATGAATCTGGTGAACCTAAAAGGTCTGAGTGAACAATTTATTTATCTCAATGATGATACAGTTATATTGCGTCCCACTCCACCGGAGCGTTTTTTTCAGCAAGGTTTGCCCGTTGATTTTCTTAGTCATGGCTGGCTTCGTCGTGGCAAACTGTTTCAGCGTTTACGTGGCTATAACAGCTGGGTCGATGCTTTAAATAACAACATTGCCCTGATCAACCGAATCCACCAACCTGCCACCCTTGCTTCCCGTTTTCTGTTCGATCCGAGCTACAGTCCACTGGATAAACTAAGCAACACCCTGCTTAAATATTACTATCGGCATTATTTCTGGTTTACTCACTGGCATTTACCCCAGCCCTACACCCGTCAAACCCTGCAACAGGTTTTCCAACATTTTGAACCGGAAATACTGGCCTGTACAGCTAACCGTTTTCGTGCTGCTAACGACCTAACCATTTACCTCAACCGCTACTGGCATCTGGCCAGCGGAGCTTTCATTCCTCATAAATACAACGATGGCTTTGTGCAAAACATCAGCAATCCGACACAATTACAACAGGCAATAAATCATCTGCATCAGCATACTGATATCCGCTTTATCTGCCTGAATGATACCTGCTCCAGTAGCGATACCGAATTACTGGCACAACTACATAGCCTCCAGACAGCTTTTTATCAGCATTATTTGCCTGATAAAGCCTCCTTTGAGCTGGATGACAATTAACAACACATCCACGTATAAGCTGGCTACAAAACCAATACAGAGAATCCTACTACCATTGCTGATTAACTAAAATACATATAGCCAAGCACCGCATAACATTGTTGCGATATAATTAAGAATAGCTCACCATCTGGTGCACAGAGTCCAAACCATTAGTTAACGCATGAAAACATGTCCTTTTTCCGTACTGCTATCATTGTATGCACGCGAACAACCCGACTGGTTAAAAGCCTGTCTGGACAGTATTTGTGCGCAAAGTGTTCAGCCTGAGCAAATCATTATCGTACTGGACGGAGCCATCAACGCCGCATTACACAGTGTACTTGAGAGTTATCAGACCAAACTGCCATTGCAAATCATTGCCATTGAACAGCATGTAGGATTAGGTAATGCCCTTAATATCGGTCTCAATCATTGCCAGCATGAATGGGTGTTGCGTATGGATACCGACGACATTTGTGCACCTGATCGCTTTGCGTTACAGTGGAACCACATCCAACAACATCCTGAGCTAGCACTATTCAGTGGGCAAATTGCAGAATTCAGTACCAGCCCTGATCAAACCAGTAACGTCAGACAAGTTCCCTTAACTGACCATGCTATCCGCCAATATGCTCAATGGCGTAACCCTATTAACCACATGGCTGCGGCCTATCGCAAAAGCGCCGTACAAGCCGTTGGTGGTTATCAACATCATCAGTGGATGGAAGATTACAATTTATGGCTGCGTCTTTTGGCCGCTGGCTATCAGACAGCCAACCTGCCGGAAATTCTTGTTTATGCACGCGCTGGTCTTCACATGCACGCGCGTCGTCGTGGTTTACAATACCTTATCAGCGAGTGGCAGCTTTTACGTCTGAAAAACCAACTTCACAGTCAGCCATTATTAGCAGCATTCGGTTGTTTCATGCTCAGAGGCAGCAGCCGTTTGCTACCAACCGCCATACTGAGCAACCTCTATCACCATTTGCGACTAAACAAATAAACCAAAAATTATGCAAAGCTTACTTTCCTACAAAAGCCGATTATTCTTTGGTACCTTATTGGTGATGCTGGTGCCTATGGCCATCATGCAGCCCATCAAAGGCTTCCAGCAGGGACGTGTGGCTTTTATTACCAGCATTATCCTTGCCGGTATAGCTCATATTCTTAACACCAAATCCCTGTCCGTATTCAGCAACTTTCCTGGACGCAAATCCGCCGTTATTGCTTTACCTCATACCTTCTTCTGGTTTTTCGGCATGTGGATGGCTGCCAAATTTTTCAATCTGCACTATACCGTCTGGTTTTTATTTATCGCCGGCTGCCTGTCATTATTTCTGTGTGTATCTTATATCTATTATCGCAACAAATTCATCACCACCTATGCTTATCTGCCCTTTGGTCGTGCCCATAATGCCGATCAGCTACCAAATGTAAACTGGATCAGACTGGACACACCAGCATTACCCGCCACCACCGCTATCCACGGCATAGTTGCAGACCTGTACGAACCACAACTGGATAAATACTGGCAAAAATTTCTGGCACAGCAAACCCTCAATGGCATGCCTGTCTACAATATTCGTCAGGTTGAAGAATTCCTTACCGGACGAGTAAAAATTCACCACCTATATGAAAATGATCTTGGTTCCCTGCTGCCGTCGCCCACTTACGTGCTATTCAAACGTGTCTGGGACATCGCCATAATCCTGCTTTCCGCCCCCATTACCGTACCGTTAATGACCTTAACTGCCATCGCCGTTAAACTGGAAAGCCCCGGAAAAATCCTGTTCAGTCAGAATCGTGTCGGTCGAGGTGGGCGCGAATTTCGTATCTACAAATTTCGCAGCATGTGTGCCGATTCAGAAAAAAACGGCGCCCAAATGGCGCAACTGGGTGACAGTCGTGTTACACGTATCGGCAACATTATTCGCAAAACCCGTATTGATGAACTGCCTCAATTCTGGAACATTCTTAAAGGTGATATGAGTTTAATCGGTCCGCGCCCGGAACAAAAAGTTTTTGTCGACCAGTTTATTCAGGAAATCCCTTTTTACGACTATCGCCACATCGTTAGACCCGGTATTTCCGGCTGGGCACAAGTGACCCATGGTTATGCAGCCGATACCGAACAAACCCAGATAAAAATCGAACATGATTTTTATTACATCAAGCATTTTTCTTTTTCACTGGATGTATTGATCCTTTTCAAAACCCTGAAAACCATGCTCACCGGTTTTGGTGCGCGCTAAATTACTTTTGGAAAAACGCTCTCAGTCAAATCTGATTGGTGGCGTTGCAATACACTTACCAAAACCAAATAACACAACTGCCGTAAACAGAAATCTTTACGCCTGACTAAATGCAATAAAACACATAGCAGATACCAAAACAGTGATAAATGACTGCTGAATTTGTGTCCCTATCCCACAGCTACACCAGTAACACTGATTATCTGACTCTAGAAAAAACACAAATACTAAAACTTATCAAAGTACACCGATAAAAAAATAATTAAATGTATTGCAAGTATATAAATACCTTATCGAACAAATACAGATGACCTAATGATCTGAAAAAATAAGCTACAATAAACTATTAAAAACCAATGCAATGCTCAGGGAGCCGGTATGACCCTGTTTTTACCCTTGATTTACCTGCTCTGTGGTCTAATCGCCGGCAAATTAACCTGGGATGCAAAGCCTTTATTATCTCTGCTGCTGACAAAATTCATTATCCCTGTGGTAATTATCTATAATATAGCGACTAATTTCAGCAATATGGGCGTGGTATTAATTACCACTATTGTCGTCATGAGCATAATGCTGCTTACCGGTAAATTCCTCCGGATCAATCCAGTAAGCACCCTGTGTTTCAGCTATCTGAATATAGGCTGGCTTGGTCTTCCCGTAGCGGCTTCGCTCTTTGGTAATCAGGCTGCAGCAATATTTATATCTGCCTATATCGGTAGTTCTATTGTCGGTAACTCACTTGGTGCATGGCTGCTTACCGGCATCCGGTTCAATATCAGAAAACTGATTCAAATGCCTCCGGTCATTGTCCTTATTATTGGCTGCTTACTATTACCATTGGGTAAACAGATCCGCGAGCTGGATTTAATTTATTCCCTTGCCAAATTTTTGATGACCTTTCTTGGCATGGCTATTCTCGGTATGTGGCTGACTAAAAGCAAAATTACACTGATCGACATCAGAAACACCATTCAGACTTTCCTGAAAAAAGCTGTGGCTTATTTCTGCATCCTCTCCGCCCTGTTTGGCCTTGCCTGTCTGTGCCGGCAGAACCTGATTCTGGAAAATACTGCTGCACTTTACTTATTTTGCCTGCTTCCTCCAGCAGCCAATATCATTGTTCTTGAAACCCACTATCTGGGTACCGGTTACTCCGTTAAACCCATTTCCTGCGGTACTTGTATCAGCATTATAGCTATCGGCATTTATGCCTTAAGTATCATGTCAATAGATTTAACTAATTAGTTTGAAATTGTTTAAACAAAATACTTTCAGTCATTTCTTTTTGTAATTCGATAATATTTCTTTGTATTTATTATCATTTGTTTTTTTATTGTTTATTATTATATCAAAGAATTTACTTTTTACATCTTTTTATTTGTCATTAGAAACTCTTTTAAATCTTTAAATCTAATTGTTTTTCATTACTATTAATAAATTCAATCAGATATTCATCTACGGATTCATCTGTTTCTTTTATACGCTGGAGATAACATAAAATATTTGCTTTGTTATTTAGCAGATTTACCCAAATTCAATAATATATTCCGTAACCCAATACTTTCAACCTTATCTAAACGGGTAATACGGGTGTGTAAATATTTTATATACATCTGCTTATGCTTATCAGAAATATCGTCATGATTTAACAAATACAGCACTTCTGTCTCATTATCAGTTATTTCACATCTACAATTGGCCAAGATCAGATGCAAGTAAACATCTATATTTTGGGCAATATAAGCTGCCAATGGAGAATCAGGTTTATTTTGAACACAGGTATAATTTCTATGAATAATATCCTGCTCATCTACAGCAGAATATTGTGTAGATAACATCAGTTTAATGTTAGCAAAATTCAGCTCGTATAATGAATTCTCATAAATCTTATTAAACAGGTCTTTATTTGCAGTTTCATATTTGATTTTTGTAAATTTAATATCAAGAAATATAAATTGTTTTATTAATTGTTCTACATCAGGGTCTGCTATATTTAAATAATCACTACTTGATTCAATATAATTACTAAGACAATTATCATACTTATTAATTTTTTTAATAACTTCCTGAGGTAAGCAATATAAAATTTTTAAAGACAAATCCTGGAGTATATAATCTGAAACTAATTGATTAGATAACGCAATCTGAAAAAAATTAGGTAAATATTCACTTAACAAGATTATAAATTTTTGTAAATCTTCTTCGCTTGATGCAGAACAGAATACATTAATAAATTTTATATTCTCTACCACCGAGAATTGACATAAGATAGCTTTTAATTCTTCTGTATAGTTTTCTGAGTAAGTTAACAGATAATTAATTAAATCAACATTCAATATCTCTGGCTTTGAAAAATAATCTTTCTGATGCTGAAGTGTTTTAATAATTAATTCGGGATTATTCAGTTTATATTCATACTTCTCCGCGCTTTCATCGGTAATACTACGCAAATAAATTTTATCAGCTTTAGTGAAACCATTGGAATAAAAATAAGTCATATAATCAGCATAAGTTTCATCAATATAGCCATTGCGAATTAAATATTTTATTAAAGAAAAATATGGACTATTTTTTATTTCTAAAGCTTTTTCATTCTTTTCTATATTATTAGAATTGCTCGGATATCCATCAAAAATTTGGTCAATATTTGTCTTATTAAGGATATATTTTAATTCTTTTCTTGTAAGCTGCAAAATTTCTTTCTGAATATTCTCTTTTTTTTGGTTTATTGATTTTAACTTATTTTCATATTCTGATCGATAACGATTAATTTCAGATTTTTTCTGATTATCTAATTTTTTAATTAAATTAGAACCGATATACATATCTCTAACTTTATTTCGTTCCCTTTTATATTTATCTATTATTTCTTCTTTAGATTTATTATAGTTATTTAAAATATTTTCAATTTCTAAATTACAATTTTCTATATTTTCTAATAATTTATCCTTATCATTCTTAATATAAAGTGGTTTATTATTAAATATATAAAATACAAACCCTTGATTCATCTGCAATAATGTAAAATCTAAAGGAAATAAATTTTTATAGACAATTATCGCAAACATTTTATTAACATCAAGTTCACGTTTATCATTATTTATATTTGAATAATATAAATGAAATTCATTACAGATATTTTTTAGTAATCTCATATCATCAATATATAACGATATCCCTTCTAAAAATCCATTTTTTATTTTATTTCCATTTACATAGTTTTTTAAAAATATTATTAGTTGATCATAGGAATTTGAACCATCAACTACAGGAACTACTGGAATAATGAAATCAAAAAATTTTGTTCTGTCTTTGGTGCAAAATATATCATCACGTAACAAATAGAAAAACCTTAATATTTTTGTTTCCTTTTTTTGATACTGTTTTAATTGATTATTCGTTAGCTTATTGATTTCCCGTAATCGTTCAAAAATACGCACATTATCAAACCGGTCAATATCCTCAAAGACAATTACATCTACATCAGCATTAGCAAAAAGATAAACAACCTCATTTAAATACTTATCAAAAAAAGAATCACTGGACTCTGTAACAATTTCTATTTCATTGCCCTGAAATTTCAGTTTTCTGAATATATTTTTATACTTCTGAATTTTAATAATATAGTAAAGAAATATTGCAAACAGACCCATACTCCAGACAGCACTGCTCAGAAGAAATATCTTAGTTGTAAATCCCAGTAATAAATCTTTTAAGCCACTATACTCCAGGGACAAAACAAATTCTTTCCATGTTGCAGAAAATATAATATCCAGCACAAAGAGCAAGAAAATAATACTGCTTACTGTAATTGCCAATAATTCTCTTTTACTAGTAATTCTTTTAACAGCAAAATTGCTTTGTGGTATTTGTTCTGCCGAAATCTGATGAATCAGCTGATTCAGAATTTTAGCTTCGAGGATTGATAATTCATTATTTTCATTTTTGGAATTTACTTCTTTGTTCAAAACTTCAGATAAACGATTATTTTCTCTACGAAAATGAGCCAGTGATATATGCAGAAATTTTCTAACTGGTTTTCTATTCGTATTTGTAGTTTGAAGATATTTTTCATATGATTCAATCAAACTACTTTTACCTGAACCATATGCACCTGAAATTGCAATATTTCTAACATCATCATGTTGAAAAACATAATCAAAAGCTCTTTTACTTTCCTTTAAATCAACCTCGGTGTAGGGTGTTAACTTTTGATACTCATATTCTGCTTTTTCATTTTGTTCTGACAATAACTTCGACTCATTACTTTTAATTTTATATTTAGTCTTGGACAACCATCCATATATCTTTTTACACCATGATTTATGCTTAACGTCAGACATATTGAATTATTTATACAGTTATACATTAATTTACATTTTAACAATTTGATACTGAAAATCAATATACTAAAAGATTAGATTTTACATACAATCTATTTGGACGAAGAATTAATTCCAATATATTTCCAATTAAACTGTAACTATCCCATAGTAAGCACACAAACCAAGTAGAAAATCATGCTATTTGTTTCATGTTTCTCTATTCAATGGGTGTCATCTTATTTAATGTTTCATGCGGTCTTTCTGTGTTATACATCTCTAACCATTCTTCCGTTATTTTCTTACTTGTCCAGATTTTTAAATATAGACAAATCTATACCTCCGTTCGATATGTTCAGTTAATGTGTTGATCCTTTTCAAAACCTTGAATACCATGGTCACCGGTTTTGGTGCACGCTAATCAAAAATTAATGCAATCAAAACACCTTTATCATTAAAAATTTATAGCCAGCATAATCAAATTACCTGCAAAACATTGCTCAAGCGTACAGATCACAATTCGCACCAATTAACTATGATTTAAGTGAATCATGCTTTTTTATTGTTATAGTAATCAATAAAACTAAATATCGATTCAAATATTATTCTTTAATCATTATTTTTTAGTCAATAAAACCCAAAAATCACGATTTTAATCTCCTTTTTAATATGGTTTTTAAAGTGCCTGCCCAGAGTACTTCCGTTGTATAGACAGTATATTTTTACATTAAATCAATAATATATTGAAAATAAACTATTTATCCCCATTTTTGTTTCTCTAATAACAGGAGACGATTATGGCAAGTGGCTGGGCATCCGACGATGCCGTAAATCAACAGATTGAAAGCACGATTGCAGACGGCATTGATCATGTTCGTAATCAGATGGCTCAGGGAGCGGAAAGTGCTGAATTTTGTGAGGAATGTGGCGAAACCATTCCTGAAGCACGCAGACAAGCGATTCAGGGAGTACATTTTTGCGTATCCTGTCAGACCGAACGCGACAAAGAAATGCAGAAAACATTCACCCTGTATAATCGCCGTGGCAGCAAAGACAGCCAATTACGCTGATAATAATGATAGATTCCCATGTCAGTGCCTACTTTTTTTAAATACTGCGCAAATACAGAAATTATTTAAAGCTAATCTCGAGCAATAAGTCCTTTACCCGTTATATAAAACTGATTACCGGCAATATAATGCAAAGTCTTCATTTCATCGCTTAACTGATCAAACTTCCAGTGACCATGGTCAAACATACGATCATCAGCCCATGCACCGATTACCTCACCAATAAACAAATCATAATTTTGCTGATTAGATTGTTCTGGACTAAGCCGGCAAATCAACCAAGCAGCACAGCCTTTCACTAAAGGGACGTCAAAATTATCCTGATAAAATAATTCAATATGACTATCAGTTAATTTATCTGAATTATCTGTATAACTTTGCGTTCCCACTTTTATAACCTGTTCAGCTTGTTTAGCAATGGGAATCTGGATCGCAAATTTTTGACTCTGTTCGATGAGTTGTCGCGTAAATGATTTTTTGTCCAGCACTGCTGTGACCTTTGCCGGAAAAATATCTAATACACAGACCCATGATGCAGCCATGACATCTACAATATAATCGTTTTTAGCAGAAACCATCACCGTTGGTCCGTGATTCAGCAAACGATAAGATTTTTCAAGTGGTACCGAACAAATGCCCATTTCCTTTTCCTTCATTTATGCCAGTCAACTCAATTATTTTAAATTTTCTCTGAAGAATTGCTCAAATTGATCAAAAGGAATCTTATCAAAATTATCATATAAATCGACATGATTTGCACCTGCGACCACAACCAATTCTTTGGGTTCAGTCGCGGCTTGATAAACATCTTCAGAATAGTAACGAGAATGAGCCTGATCACCGGTTACCAGTAAAATGGGTCTGGGGGAAATCAGTTTAATATGTTCCATTAATGGAAAACTAAAAAAAGACATTGGCATCGAAGCTAGCCATGCGGTGGTAGAATTTACAGAACGAGGATGAAAACCACGTGGCGTTTTATAATAATCAAAAAAGATTTTTGTTACTGGATCAGCATCTGTAGGTAATTTATCAGGAAAAATCTTATCAGCTTTAACGATATTACCATTTTTATCGAATGGCACTTCGTGTAAACCGGTGGCATACGTGCCATTTTCAGCGTCAATCCAACGTTGTTGGCTCAAATAATCTACCACTTTTTGACGTTGGGCTGACGTATAATAATCCTGATAGCCTTGACTCATACTTCTCGACATATCATACATGGCCGTTGTGGCAACCGCTTTAATTCGTGAATCACTCGTTGCTGCTGTTAACGCCATACCAGTAAGACCACAAATAGCCAGGATACCGATTTTATTGCGATCAACAAAAGATTGTAAGCCGATAAAATCTACCGCAGCGCTAAAGTCTTCGGTATTAATATCTGGTGATGCAGTATTACGCACATTCCCGCCACTTTCCCCTGTAAAAGAAGGATCAAATGCCAAAGTGACAAAACCACGTTCTGCTAAGGTCTGAGCATGTAAACCTGAAGCTTGTTCTTTTACTGCACCAAATGGCCCACTCAAAATGATGGAGGCTAACTTTTGATTACCCTTATTTTTAGGTAGATATAAATCACCCACCAGCATAATGCCATAACGATTTTTAAAGGTTACTTTTTGATGATCAACTTTATCACTTTTAGGAAATGTTTTATCCCATGTTTGAGTCAGTTGCATTGTACTTACTCCTCTATCTAATGTTGTTTAAGATGCTGCGACAGTTATGGATTCAGCAACAGAAAAAGCAATGCCTAAGGTGACAGTCTTTTAAAAAATATTTTGATAAAAATATTCATAGTAATTACAAGTTGTTATCATTGTTATGTAGAACTATCTATCACAATTATAAGAAAGCTCCATTACATACTTGTATCACTTGTCCTTTAACGGCTTTGCCCATTTTACTGGCTAGATATAAGCATGCATAAGCTTGATCAATTGGATCGCATTCAGGTCCAGGAAAATAGACATAATGTTTACTAAACTCTAACATACTTTTTCCACCAGGTTGCTCACCTTTTTGATTTGCTAGGTGCATTGGCGTAATTGTAGATCCTGGTGCAACAGCATTACAACGAATGTTAGTTTGGCTCAAGCGCATAGCGACATTCTTTGTAAGGGTATTAATAGCTCCTTTGGTTGCCGTATAACTTGCACCACAAAAAGGGCGTGTACCATTAACTGATGAAATATTAATTATTACACCCTCATTTTTAGGAAGAAATATTTTCAATGCTTCTCGAATATAACGCATAGGACCAGCAAGATTGACATTTATGACCTCATGCATCCACTCATCTGAAGTTTCATCAATCATTTTTTGTTCGCCAATAGCAGCATTATTAATAAGTATATCGACATCGCCAAATTCTTTAAGGGCAGCTTCAAATACCTTTTTTGTATCGGTAGGCGAGCCAATATTTGCAACAATACCGAAAGCCTTTTGTCCTTTACTTTTTATTTCGTCTACAACTTTATTTATTGCTTTACTATTTATATCAACAACTATAACAGTAGCGCCTTCATCGGCAAATAACTCGGCCATACTACGCCCCATTCCTGAAGCAGCACCAGTAATAATGGCAACTTTATTTTTTAGCATCTGTTTTTCCATAATAATTCCTCTTAGGTCTATATTATTCACTGTTAAATGACTGTTGTTGAAGTAAAAATACTAATTACAATGTATTCATTATCATAGGATTATTATTCTGATACAATGATTTTATTAGGAATTAATAATTCCCAAAACGGGAATAATTATGTTAGACAGATTTGAAGCTCTAAAATATTTTTGTATTGCCGCCGAAACATTACAATTTCGAGAAACTGCGATAAGAATGTCAGTATCACCACAAGTAGTAACCAGAATTATTGCCGAACTTGAAAGTGAATTAGGTTCATTACTCTTTTTACGTAATACTCGGAACATGCAACTCACCAAATTTGGCGAGCGCTTTTTACCTAAAGCACAACAGTTTCTATCAGAAGGCGAAATACTATTTGCACAAGCCAAGCAAAAACAAAATGAAATGAGCGGAATTGTAAGAATTACTGCACCAAAATTACCAGAAAATGATGCTATTTTAATAGCATTAATTGAAAAATGCGTAGCCTATCCTAAATTGCGTATAGACTGGCGAGTTGGTTCAGCCAAATTGCATTCGATAGAAAATCAAATTGATATTGGTATACGAATTGGCTTAGCGCCTGAGCCGTCGATGATTATTCGCAAAATTATTGATATGCAAGATAAACTCGTTATTTCACCAAAATTATTGGCTGAATTAGGCAATCCTGTTGATTTAAATGATTTGCAAAAACGTTTTCCTGTTAGCAATTTAATTGATGTTGATACTGGTCGTTCGTGGGGATGGCCTATTAATGAAAATTTACATCTGTTCCCGAAAAAAGTGCGATTTGTCACGGATGATGCTTACAGTGAATTGAATGCGACATTATCAGGATTAGTGTGCTCGTTAATGGCTGATTACTTGTGCAATAAATATATTGCCAGTGGCAATCTGGTGGAATTATTTCCTGAAATTCCGCGCAAATCTTGGCAAATGTACCTTTATCGCCCACAGCAAACCATAACAGCGCCTCATGTATTGCAAGTCTTTGATTGGTTAACCACAATTTTAAAAGATTTTTATAAATCCTAGTTATTTTAGCACGATGATACTCTTATTATTAACTACCGGACTGCTCCCAATCATAAGTTTAGTAAGCATAAAATTAGTCCTCTTAATCAAACTGAATAACAGCATATTTACGGGTAAAATTGACAAAATCTACCTCTTCAAGAAAAGTAAAAATTTACACCAATATAAAACGGATTAGGTTTTTCAGTTTTGAAGTAGTCTACATCTCGGCTACCTATCGATAAGCTTCACGCTTTATCACTGTGTTCCACATTGATTTGCATTATTAATGCTGCTGAATATCGCGATGCAGACGAATCTGGTACCAGCCAAACGTATTAGCAGTACACAGCTGGATAAGATCAATTTAACGCTGATAAGCTTTAATATATTGCAATCGATCAAGTTTATAAAACAGGATTTAATGCTGGCTGCCCCGCATCTGTTTGCAATCAGGTATAATTTCACCATGACATTTCTTCACAAAGTCTGTCAGCATAGTTACCTGCTATGAGTTAATTTCTGCTCGTGCATATTTAACTGGCTGACTTTGCTCGTCGCGCTTCATTCTTAATCAAACGCAATAATAGGAAATCTATGGCTATTCTGGTGACAGGCGGTGCTGGCTTTATCGGTTCGCACACTACGGTACAATTGTTAAATGCCAACCACGACGTCGTTATTTTAGATAATCTAAGTAATTCTTCTGCAGAAGTATTACAGCGTATCAAGCAAATTACTGGTAAAGAAGTACAGTTCTATCAAAGTGATGTTCGTGATCGGTTGTTGCTACAGCAGATATTTGCTCAACACCAAATAGAGCACGTTTTACATTTTGCCGGTTTGAAAGCAGTTGGTGAAAGCGTGCGCGAACCGTTAAAATATTATGACAATAATGTAAGTGGAAGTCTGATATTGGTAGAGGAAATGGCGAATGCTGGTGTGTTTAATCTGGTATTCAGCTCATCTGCCACAGTTTATGGCACCCCAGCTACTGTACCCATTAGTGAAACAGCCATTACCGGCGGTACCACCAATCCTTATGGTACATCTAAATATATGGTGGAACGGATGTTAATGGACATTCAGGCTGCTGATCAGCGCTGGAGTATGACTTTATTACGGTATTTTAATCCGGTTGGCGCACATGAATCAGGCTTAATCGGAGAAGATCCGAACGGTATCCCCAATAATCTGCTACCTTATATTTGTCAGGTCGCGGTTGGCAAGCTGGCGCAGTTATCTGTATTTGGCAATGACTATCCAACTTCGGATGGAACTGGTGTACGTGATTATATTCATGTGATGGATCTGGCAGACGGACATTTATGTGCTATGCGGGCAGCACAAAATCAACCTGGCGTACATATTTATAATCTGGGTACCGGACAAGGTTATTCTGTACTGGAAATTATTCAGGCTTTTGAACAAGCCAGTGGTAAGAAAATTCCCTATCAGATTGCACCACGTCGCGCTGGAGATATCGCCAGCTGTTTCGCCAATCCTCAGTTAGCTCGCCAGAAATTAGGCTGGCAAGCACAGCGAGACTTAAATAGCATGATGACGGATGCTTGGCACTGGCAGCAACAGAATCCACATGGCTACCATTAATTAACAAGCTCTGTTTTTGCTACCAAAGTGTTAAAACACAAATCCCACGACTAAGTCAGTGGGATTTATGTTTTTCGGTTTTGAGTTTTGAGACTAAATTTAACGCTAATCGATAAAAACGCTCCTGAAAGTTACAAAAACAATAATAGAAGGTATTGCTGTTCAGTACTTTGTCACCAAACAGTAAAGTTATTATAGTATAATGATAATTATTATCAATAATAATAGTAAAAAAATTGATCATTTGTCGTATAAATTCCACTACGCAGCATAATACTGAAAGCATAATGTTTTTGTACTAACAGCATTTTTCACCAGCTTAGACTGGTTTTCGGTATAATTGCACCTATATAAGCAGTCCGATCAAATTTCATCACTGTGCAATCGCCACAGTAAATTTACTGATTATCCATGACCCATACTCAAACCGTTCAACTTGTTCAGCAACAACTACTGGCTGATAACGAACTGGCTGTTGCCGATTTTAATCATGCCTTATCACTAATTGGTTCACATCATATCGATTATGCAGATATCTACTGTCAGCGTACTGCCTATGAAAGCTGGCACTTGGAAGAAAGCATGGTTAAATCCGGCAGTTTTCAGATTGAACAGGGTGTTGGCATACGTGCAGTCAGCGGAGATAAAACTGCTTTTGCGTATGCAGACAATCTCAATGCTCAGGCTCTGATTAATGCAGCTCAGGCCGTGCGGGCGATAGGTGTAAGTGGACAACAGCGCAGTATTGGTCTGAATACAACACCTGCCAGCAGATCTTTATATAGCATAGCTAATCCAATGCACAGTATGGACGCTGCCACTAAAGTGGCGCTCCTGCAACGCATAGAAACACTGGCCAAAGCAGCCGATCCGCGCATAGTTCAGGTTATGGCTGGTCTGGTTTGCGAGCATGAACTTATTTATCTGGCTCGTCTGGACGGACGTATTCATAGCGACATCCGACCGCTTATTCGTTTGTCGGTAACCGTAATAGCCAAACAGGGCGAGCGACGGGAACAGGGTAGCAGTGGTGGCGGTGGCCGCTTTGATTTATCTTATTTTGATGAAAATATTCTGCAGCAATATGTTGATACAGCTGTTGCCCAGGCATTAACCAATCTAGAGGCACGGCCTGCGCCGGCCGGAACCATGACCGTAGTTCTGGGTAATGGCTGGCCAGGGGTTTTACTACACGAGGCTGTAGGTCATGGGCTGGAAGGTGATTTCAATCGCAAAGGTACCAGTGCATTTGCCGGTCATTTAGGTGAACGCGTAGCAGCAAAAGGTGTTACCGTAGTGGATCAGGGAAATATTTCTGGCCGGCGAGGTTCTCTGAATATCGATGATGAAGGCAACCCCACTCAGCGCACGGTATTAATCGAAGATGGAATACTTTGTGGTTATCTGCAAGATGAAACCAATGCCCGCTTAATGGGTATGAGTCCAACTGGCAATGGTCGACGAGAAAATTATGCCTCTGCGCCTATGCCACGCATGACGAATACCTATATGGAGAATGGTCAGCTCACGCCTGAAGAAATCATTGCTTCGGTAGATAAGGGTTTATATGCGGTAAACTTTGGTGGTGGTCAGGTAGACATCACCAGTGGCAAATTTGTATTCAGTGCTTCAGAAGCATGGTGGGTAGAAAATGGTAAACTGCAATATCCTGTCAAAGGTGCCACCATTATTGGCAGCGGTCCGGAAGTATTAAAACACGTCAGCATGATTGGTAATAACAGTAGTCTGGATAGTGGTGTAGGCGTGTGTGGTAAGGATGGTCAAAGCGTGCCGGTAGGTGTGGGACAGCCCACCTTGCGTATTGATGCCGGTCTGACTGTGGGCGGCAGCCAGACATAATTCACCTGAACAGCAAATACCATAACGAGTACAGAAACATATGCTTGTTATGGTATTTATTTATGTGGGTAAATATAAATTTTTCATAAATTACATCTGAATTTATGAAAATTCAGATGCATATTTTCATTGCGCTTTTTGAGATCAAATCCGGTTTTTTCAGGTATCAGTTATTGATTAATTGATCCGCCAGTACTGTACAGCAAATAACCGGAAAACAGCAATCCGGTAGATGTCAGATTTAAATTATTGTGATAGTGACATCACTGCCAATTTTCTTTACAATTTATTACACATTTCATAACACTAATCTCAATCACACTATCAGGCTGAACCGTTTCGGCTATAGAAAAATTATGCAGACAAATAATATTTATTTATGTGAATATAGTAGTAATATCAGATAATCATTCTGATAAATCACTTAATTATTAATTTTTCTACCTTTAATTATCAAGAAAGTACTCTTATGTCTTTTATCAAAAAAAACAAATCCAGACACAGCCTGAGAAAATTTCTGATAATCAGTTTTTTCTTAAGTTTCAATTTTAATATTGCCATGGCACAGGATACTTCAGTTGATAGTGCACAACAGGCACGGATACGCATCTTCGGGCAGAATGGCAAGCCGACTAATATGAAATACAGTTTTCAAGGACATGAAATAAAGGAAACAACCGGTGGTACCTTAGGCGGAGCATTCGCTTCATCATTAGGCCTGGCTCGTAACAGCACCATTGGTATACCGGCAACGGCTACTTTGGATACAATGAAACGACATAATCATATTGCATCTAAGCTGTACTACCGTGAATTCGCCATTCCTGCAAATGTACCCATTACCATATCAAATGCCATTATTGGTATGACCAATATTAATAATACTCATAACGGTAGCAAAATCATTACCTATCAACCCTCTTGCGAGAGTAACAAACTTACTTTTGTAGCCGAACCGGGTAAAGACTATGAGGCTATTGCGACATCTACATCAGCCCAATGCGGGGTTATTCTGCAAGAAGTGCATCCTGACGGCACAACTACATCACTCATTAAAGGTAATTGATCGATCTACTGAAACCATAAATCAGCACTCAGCGTTTCGAATGTATTGTATTTATATAATAACCTGTTAATTTTTCCAGCCTTGCTAGTATATTACCTGAGGCTGAAAAATTCTATTTTACTGACATAACACAAAATTTATTTAAAAAATTATATTTTTATATTAAAACCAATATACCATTGAAATATATTCTTCACTCAAGTCAATAACAGACAATCATTTATGTTGGGGATTTCCTAAGTATTTTCATCGAATTAGGAAACTGAGATATGAGATATAAGTGGAATCATAAATGGGTTTATTGGGTCTATTGTCAATTAAAATTCAACATTCGCTCTAAACGAAATAAACGATTACTCCAGCGTTTTCCATATCCATTATCCATACCAAGTCGTCTGGGAAAATGTTGGTCAATGGTTTTTATGAGTGAGGGTTCTGAAAACCATCGTCAATTGAGCACCCTTAATATTATTGATAACTTTAATCTTGAGACATTAGGCATTGATATAACGATCAGTTTATCGGCCGGTAAAATTACCCATTATTTAGACAAACTAGCTCAATATCTTGGTGATTCATTAAAAATACGGGTTGATAATGGAGCGCAATTTACCTCCAATAGATTCGCAAGCTGGGCAAAGTCACATACAATAAGCGTAGATTATATTAAACCTGTCAGTCCTTATCAAAATGGCTATATAGAACGATGTAACCGTATATATCGAACGGAGGCATCAGATATCTATATATTTAAAAATCCAGAACAAGCAAGAAAAATAACGGAAGAATGGCTAGAAATGTCTAACACAGAAAGACCGTACGAAGCATTAAATAATATGGCACCAATTAAATATAAAAACATAAAACAAATAGCATGATTTTCTACTTGATTTATGTATTAACAATGGGATAGTAACAAATTGTTCGTAATAACTGTAATATATTGATAAAATTTATAGTGAAAAAACTTAGTATTTCAAACAATAAACTGATCAGTGATGAAGCAAAAGCGGATAACGGCCAATCCAGAAATGATTAATAACAAAAAAAATGCGTATTAACGGGATTAATCTTCTAATTAATCGCCATCGTCAAATATGTGCATAAACATACAATATTAAGCGGTAGGCAATATAAAACATAATTACACCCACCAGACAATCCAATATTACCCACATTTTTTTTTGCTTAAATAGCGGTGTTAACAATCTGGCACCATAACCAATACCAAAAAACCAAGTAAACGAAGCACAAACAGCACCAATTAAAAAAGCATACTTTTGTTCAACGGTTAATGTGCCGGCTATACCACCAACAATCACTATCGTATCTAAATAAACATGTGGATTAAGTAGAGTAACCGCCAGAGTGGCTAAAACAACTTTAACTAAACTATTATTGGTGAGGTCTTTCGTTTCAACTTGCATACTACTGGTACCCTTAATAGCGCTTTTAAAAGCAGAGAATCCATACCACATTAGAAACACCGCTCCGAGAATCGCTAAAGTATTGGTGATCAATGGATTAGAGCTGATAAAAGTACCTACGCCAAAAATTCCTATTGTCATTAAAATAAAATCACACAAGAAACATATAGCAGCTACATAAAAAATATGATTCCTTAATAATCCCTGTTTAAGAACAAATATATTTTGCGCACCAATGGCAATGATTAAACTACCTAAAATCATTGCACCACGTAATATTTCTGCGAACATTAAATTAACCAGATAAAAAAATTAATCAAAGCATCATAAATAGTGTTATCAACCCTTATTGCTATACTATACAAATTGTCGCCAATAAAATAAATACCAATTTAGCTATTAAAAGGTTATTAATACGACTAATACCTAACAGATCAGTAAATCATCCTGATTATGCTTTTTCACACTGGCTTCCCTCCTCAAGCGTTTGATCAGATATCCTATCACCTTAAATAAAATCTCTTAATACCATTAAATATTTTGGCAAATTGTTCCGTCTTAACAATCTGAAACAGGCATATTTAATTACACATTGATTTAATCAATGCTGATTAATTACCGAAAATTGCTATGCCATCTCTTATCAGGTATCAACAACTACTTTCATGACCGAAAACATACCAATATCTTACAGACATGGCTTACAGATGATTCAGTCAAAACAGCAGCTAACATTAAATAATCCAATTATATTTACCTTAACCATATGGATTAATAACCACTTCGGTACACCCTTCATAATTATTCAATAATGCCTAGGTTATATCAAAACTCATCTCCACTCCCATTAATTGTTTTTATAAATTTCATGCATTAAATATTTATTATACTAATGATCATATTTGGTTATTCTGCTTAATATATATTTCAGAGCAAATGATAAATAATAATCCTAGGTTTTCTGTTCAATATTAGTTTATCTGAGTAAGCCAGCAAGACATTTAAGACTTAGCTAATTAAATTAGCTGATGGTCAAAACGTCGTCATAAAAATTATTTTTATTAGTTGCATAAAAACAGCATCTTCATGATGTGAAAATAATGTACAATAATATTAAATTTTGTGTGTTATGAATAATATTATTAATAAATATTTTTCATTTCCTGCATACATTATTTTTATTCATTTCCGGCACAAGGCGGGTTAATATATTTAATTTACCAGAATACTCTATTTCAGCCAATATTATTAAACTTATTTTTCTCAGTTTGGCGGTCTTTACAGGCGAAACCAGTCTGGCCAGTGATTCACCGGATAACTCTATTCCCCCGGCTCGTATCCGTATGTATGGTCAGAATGGGAAACCCACTAATATGGAATACTCCTTTAATGGGCATAGAATTAAAATATCCACCGGTGATACGGCTGGTGGTGCTTTTGCTTTCAGGTTAGGCAAGGCTAAGAGCAGCAGTATCGGCATTCTCGCCACCAAAACACTGAAAATCATGAGCCAAAACAACCGAGCCTTATCGGAATAATACTATCAGGAATTTACTATCCCTGCCGATGTACCAGTTATTTTTTCTAATTCAGTCATTGGTTTAGCTAATATTAACGACACTCACGGTAATGACAAAATAGTGACTTATCAACCTTCATGCAAAGGCAATAGACTTACCTTTATCGCACAGGCCGGAAAAGATTACGAAGTGATTGCGTCCTCAACGTCGGCACAGTGCGGGATGACAATTCAGGAAGTTTTATCTGATGATCGTGTCGTACCATTAACTGCTAATTAATAACAATACCAATCTTGAACATCTATAAACTTAATCCAATTTACTTTTGGTAAAAAATCGACTTATTATACTCATGCAGATAAAAATTACCCATGAGTATGTTTAAATTTCAAATATCAACTTTTTGCAACAATAGTTACCCAACATCAATTTTATTGACAGTACATATTTTAAAAATAATGTACGTATTCTCAATATTTTCACAATCATTTATTAATAATAAATTTATATCAATAAAATTCTAATACATACATATCTGACCTTTGCATTTGCTAAATGTTTTGAGCTGTAAATAGTTTTAATATTCTGGCCAAAAAACCCTGTAACCATGCCAATAGTGGGCACAGAATTATTTCTTTAAGGATTTTCTCAGCTAATGGTTAAGCCAGTTAATAGATTAATCTTAAAAGTTAAGATCTGCATAAAACATAAAACATAAAACATAAAACATAAAACAATAAAACAATTATATTAAGAACATAACAACAAAACTTAATAATTAATTTATCTGGGATTTGTTTTATCAAAAATTAATTTTATAATCAATAATATAATCACCAAACTACAGCTTAGCAATACAATGCTATATATAAAATCTAATAAGCAACATGTTGATTAAGTAGGAATTGTATTATTATTTTCAATGATTATTTATGTACCAATTAACGATATTATGATTGAAGAGAAACGAGAAGCAGATCGATTAGCGAGGGTGGAATAAAAATTAATATTATAAATGCTGATAGAATAGTTATGGTTAATGTAACTGTTTTATACGAATAAATTAAAAATAAACAATATACTAAGGATTATTAATCCTTCTATTTTTATTAGAATAGCAAGCTTGTAAAATGAGTTAATTATTTACGCCATTCACCATAAATTGGTCTTGAAAAATGGGCAAGTACAGTAATCATACAGATTTCAATGGATACTCCCCAATAAATATGACCTAAAATTTCACTCCATAATTCGTAGCCGTTTAAATTCCATAACCAGCCAACGGTACCTTCTGGATCATAAACTGGATGACGGAGGCCAAATAACGGAATAAAAAATCCGTGCATAACAACAGTGATAATCAGCCCATAAAATGCACCATACCAAAGTCGAATTTTATTCCAAAAATAGGCTATAAATACATAAACAAAAGCAAAAGCAAAACTAAATAGCCAGTGATAGAGTGTCACAGCACCTAAGACAGTTGCACCTTGATAAATATAATCAAGAGAATGGGAATTAATACCAAACGAACCAAGCCAAGCATCAATATGTGCTGCTGGTGGCGAAATTTCACCCGGAACACGAGGTGGCATATTAACTTCAGAACCCCACTTGACTAATGAACTAATAAATCCACCAATGAGTGTGGTCCAAATGATAATTTTACGATTTATTCTATTTCCAAACATTTGAGCGATTCCTTACTATATTTAATAACTATTTAAATGAGAATACACATCAGAAGTCAAAAACGGAAATTATAATATTTAATAATTATACAATTAACCAACAACAATTAAACCATAAAGCAAGAATGCAACAGAGTTTATGACTTAATTGTGTGCACTATTAATAGTTGATTAGCGTGTTCGTACTGATTCAATACCCGTTGTTATTTCACCATAAATCTTAGTATTGTTGCCATCATCACTTGACTGGGTCGTTGCACACGCACTTAGCAATAAAAGCGCCAATACTGCACCAATGCCCATTAATTTTTTCATTATATGCTCCTTGTATTTAATAAACAGCTTGTATATGACATAAACCAACAATATATATAACATAAACTAACAATAATACCAACTCATTGCTGTCAGTTAGCCAGTATAAATTATCCAGATAAGACAATGAACCACAATAATATTAGTCACTAGATTTTATGTGGCTAGTCTCGTTATTGATTAAACAACCTGTTTTTTATTGGTTTTCGCTTAGATCAACTACCCAATCTGATTATTTTTATAATTACTCATTACCGTCACATAATGAATAGCTGAATAAGGTAAAAATACTCGTTCTTTATCTGTTAATGGTCGGATTTTTTGTACCGGTGAACCTACATATAAAAAACCACTTTCTAAATGTTTACGAGGTGGTACCAGACTACCCGCGCCAATCATAACCTCATCCCCAATAACAGCATCATCCAACACAATGGAATTAATTCCCACCAATACCCGATTACCAATGGTACAACCATGCAAATTGACATGATGGCCAATAGTTACATCCTCACCAATCAGTAAAGGGGATCCATTAGGTTTATCCGCCGTTTTATGACTGACATGCAGCATACAATGATCCTGAATATTGCTTCGGGCACCTATTTCCATTCTGTTCACATCAGCCCGTATCACGGCAAATGGCCACACCGAAACTTGTTCATGTAAAATAACATCACCAATAATCACTGCCATATCATCAACATAGCAACTGTTATCAATTTGTGGTTGCATATCTAAATAAGAACGAATATTGTTTTTCATGAAATTGACCTTATCGTATTACACAATGTAGCAATATTAATAGCAGAAGCAGTGTCATTGCTCCTGTTGCCTCCAATGATTTACCTGAAAACACTAAATTTAAGGGTAATTTTTCAAGAGAATACTATGTCTGAAAATGTCTTATTAAATCTGGACAGTGAACCGCGTTTTGACGCCATATCTGCTGCTGATATCGAACCGGCCATGACCGAAGCTATGAATACAGCCAGAACAGCTATCGCGAACCTTAAAAAAGAAGCAACTGTAAACTGGGATAATACCGTAGAAGCATTGACTAATATCACTGAACGGGTTGGTCGTATCTGGGGAGTTGTAGCCCATTTAAATAGCGTAGCAGATACACCCGAACTACGTACAGCCTATAATAGCATGATGCCGAAAGTCAGTGAATTCTTCACGACCATCAGTCAGGATATTGAACTATACGAACGATTCAAAGCCATTAAAGCCAGTACAGAATATACTCGTCTGAGCAATGCACAAAAAACCAAGCTGGAACATGATCTGCGGGATTTTGTATTAAGCGGAGCCGAATTACCAGCGGAACAACAGGCTGAATTTGCTGCCTTACAAGCAGAAGGTGCACAACTGGCCGCCGCATTCAGCCAGAACGTCCTGGATGCCACAGATGCATTTGCGCTGTATTTTGCCAATGGTGAGCAACTTGCCGGTCAGGTAAATGCTTCTGATCAACCCAGTTCTACTGCTAATTTTGCTCATGATAGCGAAATCAGCGGGCTTACAGAAGAAGCACTGGCGATGTTTGCGGCAGCAGCAGAAGCTGAAGGTAAAAGTGGTTATAAAATTGGCCTACAAATGCCACACTATCTGGCAGTAATGCAATATGCTCACAATCGTGAACTGCGCCGTCAATTGTATTATGCCTATTCGACCCGCGCCAGCGAACTTGGGGAAGTAAAATGGGATAATACAGCCAATATTAATCGTATTTTGCAAATTGCTGCCCGTGAAGCCCAGTTACTCGGTTTTCAAAACTACGCTGAATTATCATTGGCCACCAAAATGGCCAATGCGCCTAAAGAAGTACTGGCATTCCTACATGATCTGGCTAATCGTGCTAAACCATTTGCAGAAAAAGATCTGGCTGAAGTTAAGGCATATGCACACCAGCACCTTGAACTAAATGATTTACAACCATGGGATCTGACTTATGCCAGCGAAAAGCTGCGTCAGGCTAAATATGCATTCAGTCAAACAGAAGTAAAAAAATATTTTCCGGCAAACCGTGTTTTAGCAGGCTTGTTTGCCCAGATAGACAAACTGTATGGCGTTCATTTCATTGAAAAGCAGGTACCGGTATGGCACCCTGATGTTCGTTATTATGAACTGGAACAGGATGGAGCCATCATTGGTGGCGTTTATATGGATCTGTATGCGCGAACCGGTAAACGCGGTGGCGCATGGATGAATGACTACCGTGGTCGCCGTCGGTTCACGACAGGAAATCATGCTGGCGAGCTGCAGACACCAATTGCCTATCTGGTGTGTAACTTTACCCCGCCGGTAGCTGGTAATACTGCACGCTTAAGCCATGATGAAATCCTCACCCTGTTCCATGAAACCGGCCATGGTTTGCATCATCTGCTGACTCAGGTAGATGAACTGGGAGTTTCCGGTATCAATGGCGTGGAATGGGATGCTGTAGAAATGCCCAGCCAATTTATGGAAAACTTTGTCTGGGAATATGATGTACTTGCTGGAATGAGTAGCCATCAGGATACCGGCGCGGTATTGCCCAGAGAGCTGTATAACAAAATGCTGGCAGCGAAAAACTTCCAGAGCGGACTATGGATGCTGCGCCAGATGGAATTTGCTCAGTTTGATATGGAAATCTACAGTCACCCCGGCTGTGACTGGCAGCAAACCTTACAGGAAGTACGTCGTCAAGTAGCAGTGATTCCCCAGCCAGATTTTAACCGCTTTGCCCACTCATTCAGCCATATCTTTGCCGGTGGCTATTCTGCTGGTTATTACAGCTATAGCTGGGCAGAGGTGCTTTCTGCCGATGTCTATGCTGCCTTTGAAGAAGAAGCTAATGCAACTGCTACCGGCAAACGGTTCTGGCGCGAAGTACTGGCTGTCGGCGGCTCCCGTCCTGCTATGGAATCTTTCAAAGCATTCCGTGGTCGTGAACCAACTATTGATGCCTTATTGCGTCATTGTGGTTTTTTTAATGAAACAGCGTAAACATCATTTAATATAAATCCATAACGCGGTGTAATCACCGCGTTTTTTATGGCAAGTTCTTGAACTAAAATGTAATAAAACATTCAGATCAAAAGATAACTTACTGGCATCTACGTATGTCACAGATAAATATTACATTATCGGTTAGTTAATGAAAATACATAAATATATTATTAAAAACATATAGTACTATTGACTTATAGGAAGGCCTATGCCCTCAATCAAAAATTTTTGAGTTTATTAAGTCAGTATAACTGTACAATAATTCTGATAATAATAAATAGTTATTAATTTAGATTATTTACCTTTATCACCCAATCCCGCAACCCCTTGTTTTTTTGACACATCCTGAACAAGAGTAGCTAGTCTTTCAAGTAAATCTGCCCAGCTACCTTTTTCTATCAATAAAAATCCTTTTTTATTAATCCTTTTTCCTTGTTTGAACGTCTTTTTCTGATTACTTACGCTATCAATATAATAAGAAGGAAGTTGCGTAAAGTTTAGTTTTTTTTCTAAAGTTTTTTTTGACTTGTCATTGACTGGCTTAGCCAAATACCAGGTAAATTTGTTTTTAATACAAACCAGTCTGGTTAAATCCAATTCAAAAATATATTCCTTAGGTAATAGTGATTTATATAAAATAATGTAAAACGGTTGGCCTCTGTTCCAAGTAGTGTAACGAATAGAGGACATATCAGGAAAAGTTATTTTCTGATAACAACCATCAACACTTTTTACAGCCTGTTGGTCAATTTTTTCTAATTCCGCGTAGTCAAGAAATTTAGCTAGATATTCCATTATATCGAAACCAAACTTCTGATGTTGTTGAAATAATTTATCTTCCGATTTAATTTTATGATTCTTAGACATATGATCTCCACTATAATAAACTATTGTAGGATTTTTTTTGATATATTCAGCTGAATGTTCCGGCTGCTATTTCTATAATTATACTTTCTCGAAAACATCAGTTTATACTGAAATAGAAAAAAGCCGTCTATTCATTTTTATAGCCGGCTTTTATCGGAAATTTTATTATTCATCCTCAATTAATGCATCTACAAATGCACGGGCATTAAACGGGCGTAAATCATCAATACCTTCACCTACGCCGATAAAGCGTACCGGAACCGGTCGCTTGGCTGCCAGTGCCGCGAGAATACCGCCTTTGGCAGTACCATCCAGTTTGGAAACAATCAGACCGGTTAATCCGAGCGCATCATCAAAGGCTACAACCTGATTGATGGCATTCTGACCCACATTGGCATCCAGTACCAGCATGACTTCATGCGGAGCATCAGGCAAGGATTTTTGCAGGACGCGTTTTACTTTTTTGATTTCTTCCATCAGATGCAGCTGAGTAGGCAGGCGACCGGCAGTGTCTGCCAGTACCACATCAATACCACGTGCTTTGGCCGCCTCCAGAGCATCATAACAGACTGCTGCTGAATCGCCGGAAGCCTGAGCAATCACGGTGACATTATTGCGCTCACCCCATTGCTGCAATTGTTCGCGGGCTGCTGCACGAAAGGTATCGCCGGCAGCCAGCAGCACGCTTTTACCCTGACTTTGAAAATATTTCGCCAGTTTACCGATACTGGTAGTTTTACCGGCACCATTCACACCGGCCATCATAATCACAAAGGGCTTTTTATCATCCGGTAAAATCAGTGGCTGATCCAGTGGCAACAGTAATTCATACAGGGCTTCTTTCAGAGCACTGCGCAGCTCATCTCCGTTTTTCAGCCCTTTCAGGGTAACCCGCTGGCGCACCTGTGCCAGCAGTTTTTCTGTGGCTTCAATTCCCATATCACTGGTAAGCAATACGGTTTCCAGTTCTTCATACAAATCTTCGTCGATTTTACCGCCACCAAACACTGAAGCCAGCGATTTGGCCATCTGTGTGCGCGATTTACTTAAACCCTGTTTCAAACGAGCAGCCCAACCCAGTTTGCTGGTTTGATTTTCCTGCTGTTCAATGGGTTTAGGCGATTCGGATACAGCGGTGTCGTCGTTCGTTTGCTGAATTTCTGTTAATGGTTCTGCAGCTGCAGTGGTAATGACAGGTTCATCTATTTGTGTTTCAGCGATATTATTTTCGACAGATTTTTTTTCTGTCGTCTGCAACGATTGTGCTGAGCCTACTTCCGCATTCGGAGTCGTCATTTCAGCATCACTGGTGGTAACTGTCGGTGCAGTTTCTACTTCATTTTGTTGTATCGTTGTTTCCTGCTGTCCGATAGGCTGATTTTGCTGTTCTGTTACTGGTTCGGTAATTTTCTTTCGTTTAAAAATTCTAAACATGAATCATTCCTGATACTGGATTAGACCAAAGAACAATCAGATATTGCCTTCGGTAAAAGGGTAATTCTGCTATTGTAACCTAGTAAACATTTATTTGATAATGTATTTATGACACTATTTCTAGACTGAAACAACAATTTGATAAGCTGCGATATCACAGCCGGTTATGGATAAGGCATAGCTCGCTTAGAGCTTAGCATTGAATCTAGCTTTGATGATTTAATAATCATGTTATATCGTTTTACAATTTTTAAAATGATAGTTGTTTTCTTTTTTGCCCCTATATACTTGATTTTATTTTTTTATCCTCAATATAAATAATATGAAAATTACTTGCAGATGTGACAAACAAATAAAATATAACTTTTCTATCTTCCATATCCCCGCTGTAGACTCGATAGATTGCTTCTGTTAACTGCAGAATAAGAAAAACTATTATCAATATATCTTTTATTGTATTCATTATGATATTTGTCTTAGTTTTTTAATAAATTATTTACTTTAAACAAGTTAAATATTTTGTTTAAGGCTCCTCTCCAACCTCTACCACAGCTTTTTCGCAATCCAGTCTTTCTTTTTTAGTACATTTTTTATGAATAGATTTTTCCTCAGAATTTTCATAAGAAATGCAGTATTGATCTTGGTAATCATATTTTTTTTTGTTTTTATTAAAAAGATATTGTTTATTTAATTTGATAAACATTGGATCAACATAAACATCACCACATGTTTTTGTACTGGTTGCTATTTTATTTTCTGAATCAAACTGAATCGAATATCCTTCTAAATTCGCTTCAATATATTTATTTTGTGACTCATCATAGATGTAATATATTTGCGGGACATTGGGGGCGAACGACTCGGCACCCTGAAGAAAAAAATCATTTTCATTACCATCAAAATCAAAATCACCAATTTGTATAGCATGAAATGTATAAAAAATATACCCTTTTGAATTCTTTATGGTTTGTAATAGCTCCCCATTTTTTTTACTGTAAACATTGATGCCAGTAATTTTAATATCTTCTTTTTTCTTTTTGGATAATATAACTTTAAAATAAAAATCTTTGGTTGAGCTTCTTTGTAAAAATTCGATATTTTCAAACTCAGTATTATCAAATAACTGTTTAGATTCTACTCGAGTTAGCTCATAACCGTTTTCAGCAAAAACATTATATTCAAATTCTTTTTTTAATTTAAAATCACCAAATTTCTGTGAATAGCCAAACAACTCATTGCTATCTGAGTTCACCTTGTTAAAGCTAAAATCAAAGTTTTTAATAATTAAGGTATCATTATTATTAACTGTATCAATCGTTGTATAATTTTCAAAATGGTAGTCGTTTTCTATTTTTTTGGGCGCCCCCATATACTCAATTTTCTTTGTTTTATCTTCAATATAAATAATATGAAAGTTACTATCAGATGTGGCAAACAAATAAAATTCAACTTTATTATCTCCCATATTTCCGCTGTAGACACGATAGATGGCCTCTGTTACTTGCGGAATAAGAAAAACCATCATCATTATATATTTTATTGTTTTCATTATTTAATTCATCTTAACTTATTAAATTACTTAAACAGCACAAAAGATAACCAATTGTTATTATTCATCTTTTATAATTAACACCTTTAAACAATTTGATTGATTTTTAATATGCCTATTTTAAAATAGGCATTTCTATAATATGGTGTTTAATCCGCATATTCATCTATCAGTAATTCGCTAGCTTTTTGGCAAAAAAGTTTCTCTTTTTTATTGCAGGCGCGTGAAAGTAGAATTTTTTCTCCGTTTTCCGAGTATTTAATTAATTCACATTTTGAATTAGTAAGAGTGTATTTTTTATCATCTGAATATTCATACAAATCTGTAATAGTAGCCCTTGTCATTGCCGTTTTTATAGGACATATTTTCTCTTTTTTTGCGGTTTTTTTATCTGAATCAAAGGTAATAAATCGTCCAGTCAAATTTAGATAAACAAATTTATTTTGTTTTTCATCATAGGAAAAATACGCATCAATTACATTACTATCGTTGATACTCTCTTTCGATTTAGAAATATAGAAATCGTTATCTCTTCCATCAAAATTGGCATCGCGATTTGTATTTATACTAATAAACGAAAGAAAACCAAAATCTTTCAAATCATTGATTGTTTGAAGTAAGCTACCGTCTTTTTTACGATAAACATTTATTCCAACAACTTTTAGAAACTCTCCTTTCTTCTTTGAAACAAGCGTTTTAAAATAATAATCTTTGGTTGATTCTCTTTGTATGATTTCTTCATTTTCAAATTCAATATTATTCTTTAATTTTAAATTGTTATCATCATTATATGTAAATTCATAATCAAATTTTCTAACTAATTTAAAATCACCATATTTTTTAGAATAACCTTCTAAATTTTGATTCAAGATTATTGAGCGATCCTTATTAAAATCAATGTTTTTTATTACTATTGTATCTATAATATCTTCACCAAAATTAGTTTTAGGAACGTTGAAAACTAATCCATCTTCAATTTGAGCATTATGAATATTATCAAGTTGCTTTGGCTCAAAAGAATCATTATTAAGATAAATAATATTTATATCATTGTCATAAAAAGCATCAAAATAAAGCTCCACTTTATTTTTTCCAATTGTACCCTCATAAATAGTGTAATTAGCTAATGCAAAATTAGAAAAAAACACCATCATAATAAATAAAACTTTTTTTAAATTTATCATTTAAACAATTCCATATGAGATTATTTTTTCGACGGGACAAAGTTTATTTTGTGATTCCAGTTTGGAATATTTTTCATTACTCCACTGCTATGTAGTTCGTTCATATCTTTCTTTTATCTCTTAAGTATTTACTTAGCTAA